>NZ_JBRFPI010000064.1:3713-15624 GCF_053579595.1 Cellvibrio sp. | reverse complement strand
TTTGGTTTTATGCCGGATAATCTCTACGCCAATGCCGATAAAACCCGCAACGGTGCACCGATTGAAAATCTGGAGGCGCTCGTAGGTCGTGCTATGCCCGCGCTGGAAAAACCGGAGAATTTGCGTGGAATGCAAGGGCAGGTGTGGACTGAAACTATCCGCACAGGAGCGCAGATGGAGCAAATGATTTATCCACGTTTAATTCCACTCGCCGAGCGCGCCTGGCACAAAGCGGCATGGGAAGGTGATAGACCGGATGCCGCTGCACGCACTGCTGATTGGGCTGCATTCGCGGTGCAATTAAGCGTAAAAGAATTGCCGAAGTTGGCTGTGTTGGGTGGCGATTTTTATCTGCCGCCGCCCGGAGGTGTAGTCGACGACGGTAAATTGTTGGCGAATACAGCGTTGCCGGGTTTGGCAATTGAGTTCAGCATCGACAATGGCTTAAGCTGGAATTCATACACGGGTGAGCACGCTGTGAGTAAATCTGAAGTCTTGTTACGCGCCCGCGTGGGTGAGGTGACTAGCCGTGTAACAACCGCTGAAACGAAGCAACGTAATTGACATCCGCCTGCGCAAGGATGCGCAGTGGCTCCCACATCACCGAATAAAAACCCCTGCTTTTCTAGTCTTTTTTAACTCCCTCTGCTGAAAACCGTTAAAAACCTCGGGAAAAACGCATTATTTTTGCGATTTTGTGCTGTTTTTTGCGATTTTATCCACTAGTCGTGTTTCATTATTAGTATTCCTTGCCTATTATTTACCCACGTCACAGCCTCGGGCTGTTTTGTGGTTGACGTAAGGGCTGTTGTTTTTTTCGAAAATAATATTGCGCAAGGTTACAACCATGAAAGTCGATGTTCTCTCCGTTGTAATTTTTTTGTTTTGCTTGGGAGTATGTGTAACCCTGTTGGATATAGGCGCGTTAGTGTCATTTGCAGAGGCCGCCGTAGAATCCACCTCTGAGTAGTAACAGGCGAGTAAACGGAATTTTCGACAACAACTCCCGCTTCGGCGGGAGTTGTTTTTTGTGGGGGTGATTTTCTGCGTGTGGGCGCCAAGCTTAGTTGTGCGTGAGGATAATTTCTTTATCGGTCGCAATGGCAAACAGCGGAATATCCCAAGTGTCTGTGGCAAGTGATTCGACTTGCTGGCATGCGTGCGCCAAGCCAATCAGCACCGGTTTTGCAGCGGGTGTTTTACTTCCTGTCGAGAGTTTCTGTTTGAAGGCGAAGGTCGCATCGTAAAAACCACCCCCCATCCCCAAGCGCGCTCCAGTACGATCAAATCCCACCAGCGGCATCAACACGACATCTAACAACTGTGCCGACATCCTGTGCTGTGAGCGGAAGTCTGGTTCGGGAATACCAAAACGATTTTTAGTGAGCAGCGCATCAGGCGTGTATTCAACAAACCACAAATCCTTGCGCTTATCCGGGCGCAGTACCGGTAAAAAACAGTGTTTTTCCATTTTCCACAGCTGCCTGGCAATGGGCTCGGGATCTATCTCGCCATCATTAGCTATATACAGCGCCACGTTACGCGCGCGCATAAATTGCGGCAGTTTCATTAAATGGCGCAGCAGAAACAGTGATGCCTGCATTTGCTGGGTTGGATTAAGGGCGCGGCGGCGCGCACGCAATTCATTGCGCAGCTGTTTTTTTGCCAGCGCGAGATTATTGAGTGGTTGGTCGGTTTGGGAATCAAACGAATCGGCCATAAATAGCCTTAAAGAAAAACACAGAAGTGAGTTAAGAGACCCCGAAATGCCGCAACCAAGCTGGCCTTGAACCCATAGGTTCAAGGAGGTAGCACCTGTGGTTTTTAAGGCTTTCCGTCAGGCGGACATGCACACCAAACACAACGAGACACCACCAGTTTTGTGGAAATCGGCTCAAGGACTTGTCGGTTTGCAAACATTCCAGGGCGTGGCGCCAGTATAACCCAAGGTTACCGGCCTTCCGCAAATGAAATTATGCTTGGGTTAGTTAACCGGTTAGCTGTTAATCGTCTTAAACGGGGCTGGCAAAAAAGTGCGGTTTGCGCTTGTGTTCGCTTTTAACCCAGATTGGCCAAACTGCGATCCAACTTTTCATTCAGGCGCAGCAAATCACTTTGGTTGGCTGAGCCACCGGTGCCTGCACTGCTATTTTTCGCTTGTAACAATTCATGGCTAAGGTTGAGTGCGGCCATTACCGCGATGCGCTCAAGGCCGATGACCGCGCCGGTACCGCGAATCGCCTTCATTCGCTCATCGAGTAATTGCGCCGATTCCACCAATGCCTGGCGCTCTTCGCGCGGGCAGGCGACCTGGTATTCTTTATCGAGGATTTTTACAAAAACAGTTTCGTTGCTCATTGATGCCTCGATTACTCTGCGTCCAAATTACGTAAATGGGTGATCATGGCTTCTACGCGGCTGCGCGCCAATTCATTCTTCTCGATCAGGCGCACTCGCTCGCGCTGCCACTCGCTTTCGCGGGTTTTGAGTTCGGCGTTTTCTTGCTGCAGGCGATTGCACAGCAGGATCAGCTTATCCAGCTTGGTTTCGAGGGCGAGTAACAGATCGTCAGACATGATAATAAATAACCAATAAATAGCGCGGGTCTCCCACTATATTGCGCGCTCGGCGGGTGGTCAATCGCGCAGCCCAAGTTAATGTGAATTCGAGAAGTTGGTTGTTATCAAATGATAAACAAACAGGTTTTACTTGAGCCGCGTCAACCTTATAAATCGCTATATAAAAAGTTTGCAGAGTCGCCCAAGCCAATCGTGATAGCATTCATCCACTGTGATGAGAGGCCTCTATGACCGATACAACTTCCCCCGAACAACTGCTCACTCCCCTGAATTTTGACGATCTGGCCAACCTGTTGGCGCCCCTTGGCACCCTCAATAGCCCCTCCGAACTGCACGGTTTGTTGTGTGGCAAGTTGGCTGGCGGCGCGACCTTGAGTGAGATCAACTGGCTGTTGGAAGCGGTTGAATTCCTCGATTTTATCGCCGCCCCCGACGAGCAAGTGCGCATCGCCCTAAGCCGCTTGTACCACACCACCTGCGATCAATTGCGCGGCCAGTTCAGTTTGAAACTCATGCTGCCGGACGATGACAACACGCTCAATGATCGCGTGCGCGCCCTGAGCGAATGGTGCCACGGGTTCCTCACCGGATTCGGCAGTGTTGATCACCAGGGCAAGCGTGTGATCAACGAAGAATTTGAAGAAATGCTCCAGGACTTGGCGAACATCGTACAAATCCAGGCTGATGACGAAGAGGACGAGCCCAGCGCAGAGGCGGATTACATGGAAGTCACCGAGTATGTGCGCGTGGTCGTCAACTCACTTTATTTTGAATTTTCTGCCGAACATGCTGAAGGCGTAAATCCTGCGAGCATGGCGCCAGCGTCGAATCAATTGCATTAATTGTTTGCGAGTGCCTCTATGAGAATTTCCAAAGCTGAATTTGTCCGCCGCCGCAAAACCTTGATGGCGCATATGGAGCCCAACTCCATCGCCATAGTACCCGCCGCGCCCGAGCGCCCGCGCAGCCGCGACACCGAATATCACTACCGTCAGGACAGCGACTTTTTATATCTGTCAGGTTTTGAAGAACCCAAAGCGGTACTGGTATTAATTCCCGGGCGCGAGCACGGCGAATATGTTTTGTTTGTGCGTGAGCGAAACCGCGAACGCGAAATTTGGGACGGTTATCGCGCTGGTCCCGAAGGTGCGTGCAGTGAATTTGAAGCGGACGATGCATTTCCTATCGACGATATCGATGAAATTTTACCGGGCTTGCTTGAGGGCAAACAGCGCGTTTATTACTCCATGGGTAAAGACAGCGAATTCGATAAACATGTGATGGACTGGGTCAACACCATCCGCGCCAAAGTGCGCTCAGGTGCAACCCCACCCGGCGAATTTTTGGATTTAAGCCATTTCTTAAATGACATGCGTTTATTTAAAAGCGCAGCCGAATTACGTGTGATGAAAGAAGCGGGCGAAATTTCTGCACGCGCCCATGTGCGCGCCATGAAAGCCAGTAAAGCGGGCGTGATGGAATACCAACTCGAAGCTGAGATCCTGCACGAGTTCCAAATGAGTGGCGCGCGCTTTCCTGCGTATAACACCATTGTCGGTGGTGGAAAAAATGGCTGCATTTTGCATTACATTGAAAATTCTGCGCCATTAAAAAGCGGTGATCTGGTGTTGATCGATGCTGGTTGTGAACTGGATTATTACGCCGCTGATATCACCCGCACCTTTCCTGTCAGCGGAAAATTTTCCCCCGAACAAAAAGCCCTCTACGACATTTGTTTGCAAGCCCAGCTCGAAGCCATCGCTGAATGTAAGCCAGGTAAGCATTGGAATGATCCTCACGAAGCCACAGTGCGTGTCATCACCGAAGGCTTGGTAAAAATTGGTTTGCTTGAAGGCGATGTGAGCGAATTAATTAAAAGTGAAGCTTACAAAGAATTTTATATGCATCGCGCCGGCCACTGGTTGGGAATGGATGTGCACGATGTTGGCGACTACAAAGTCGGCGGCGAATGGCGTGTACTCGAACCGGGCATGGTGATGACCGTAGAACCAGGTATTTATGTTGCGCCGGATAACGAGCGCGTCGCCAAAAAATGGCGCGGGATTGGTATTCGCATTGAAGATGATGTTGTTATCACCAAAGATGGCAACGAAGTATTGACGAAAGACGTGCCGAAAACCGTTGCGGAAATTGAAGCCTTGATGGCAGGGACTTATGCGAACGCTTGATGGTACTGGCGATTTTTATCAAGTAAATACATGGAGAGTTGCTCCCTGGTTAGTTGATGCATTTTGTATTGGCGTATTAGTCATTTCGGCATTAATTGCATTGCTTTGGAACTATCAAGGCCTACCCATGCAATATTGGGATGAAAGCCGCAATGCAAATAACGCGTTGGAAATGGCGCTCGGTGCTGGTTGGCTTGTGCCAACCTACGAAGGCGTCCCTGATCATTGGAACACCAAACCGCCGCTATTAATTTGGCTGATTGCGGGCTTAATGAAGCTGGATTTGCCGCCCTTATTGGCTTTGCGTCTGCCCTCCGCATTAGCCGCCGCTGCAACGCTGATTATGGTTTGGGCTGCTGTACGTTTTGGTTTGCGTGATAGATTGGCTGCGCTAATCGCTGCAGCGCTCTTGCTCAGTTCCAAGGGTTACACGGGCATTCACGGCGCTCACACCGGTGATTTTGATACACTTCTTGCGTTATTTACGACCGGGTATGTGTTGAGTGTTTGGCAAGCATTAGCGCAACAAGGGCGGCAAAAAAAAGTCTGGATGTTAAGCACAGGAATTTTTCTGGTGTTGGCGGTAATGACCAAAGGACCTGCGGGTTTTTTTGGTGTAATAGGCCTGTGTTTATTTTTACTGCTAACGGGGCAGTTGCTAAATGTTATTAGTGATTGGCGCTGGTGGTTAGTGGCAACATTCTCCTGCGTAATTTGCGCGAGTTATTACATAGTCCGTGAAAGTTACGACACTGGTTATTTGCAAGCAGTATGGATGAATGAGTTGGGTGGTCGCTACAATGAAACCAATGAATCACACTACAAAGGTACCTGGTTTTATCTACATGAACTGCTTAAGCAATGGGTACCCGGGTGCTTGTTTTTATTGTTGCTTGGCTATTCTCTGTTGGGGGCGGATGTCGCACGCAAGCGTCTTGCACAGATAACCTTTTTATCGGGCGCAGGAATTTTCATCCTGCTCTCCACTGCTGAGACACAACTTCACTGGTATTTGATTCCGGTGATTCCTTTGCTGTGCATAGCTGCCGCTATAGCTTTGGTTGATGCTATAAAAGTGGTGCCGGTTCCTATTAATTACTGGCGAGCATTTCTTGTTATGTTTATTGCTTTGCCTGTGATTGTTTCTGTTTATAGGAATGCAATAAGTTTACCCGCAAAGTCGAAAGATAAAACCCATATCAGTCAATACGGTATTCTATTTAATCATTTGCACACCGCTGGGCAGATGCCCGATCGCATAATTGTTGTCGATGACGGGGCGGACAATACAGCAGGCTTCACTGACTACAATCCGGAACTCAGATTCTATGCTCAGCTTGAAAAACAAAAAGGAATTGATGTTCAGGTTGCCAGGCTCGCTGATGCAAATTTGGTAAATGGGCTGGTCGCAACCTGTGATTATAAAAATATGGTAACCGTGCGCCAGTTAATTGCCGCCCCTTTGGTTGAGAGCTCTGTGTGTGTGGCAGGATATAAGGATCGGCAATGAACGTTGTAATCCCAAAAGATACTTTTGATATCGTCATTATTGGTGGCGGCATGGTGGGAACTAGCCTCGCCAGTTTGCTTGCTGCCAGCCAACCACACTTACGTATTGCATTGATTGAAGCGCAGGCATTTGCGGGTGCGGATGAAATGCATTTCCAGCCGAGTTTTGATGCGCGCTCGACGGCGCTCTCATACGGCACTGTTGCGATTTTTCGCGAGTTGGGTTTGTGGGATTTGTTGCAGCAACACATCACGCCTATTGCACAGGTGCATGTATCCGATCGCGGCCATTTTCTGGGCGGTGTGATCGATGCAAAAGAAAATAATCTCGATGCTGTAGGCTATGTGGTTGAGAATGCCTGGATGGGGAAAGTGTTGCTAGGCCATGTGCAAGCGCAACACAATATCCAGTGTTTTGCTTCATCTACTGTAACTGCGTTAACCCCACAACAAGATTGCACACTGGTGAATGTTAAAACTGACGCGCAAGAATTTTTACTAAAAACAGCACTTGCTGTGATCGCCGATGGTGGCGATTCACCCTTGCGCAAATCGCTGGGCATAGGAACGCAAGTACGCGCTTATGGCCAAACCGCCATCATTACCAATGTCGAATTTTCCGAGCCACACCATGGCGTTGCCTACGAGCGTTTTACAGCCGATGGCCCAGTTGCGCTTTTGCCTTTAGGTGAATCCAGGGATGCGCAACAATCAGCATTGGTCTGGACATTACCTGCGGCGCAAGCCGATGAAATCCTGGCTCTGAATGATGTGGATTTTCTTGTGCAGTTGCAGGAGCGATTTGGTTTTCGCGTAGGTCGATTTAATCGCGTTGCCAAACGTCATGCTTATCCGCTGCAGCTAGTGTTAGCCGAAGAACAAATCCGTTCGCATTTGGTTTTGCTCGGCAACGCTGCACATTTTTTACACCCGGTGGCGGGGCAGGGGTTTAACCTCGCGTTGCGCGATTGTGTCTGTTTGGTGGAAACCCTGCGCGAGGCAATAGAAAAAAATAAATCTCCGGGTGATTTGGAGGTGTTGCAAACCTATCTCCACAAACAATCGCTTGACCAGCAAATTACGATTGAATTTAGCGATAAATTAGTGCGGCTGTTTTCCAGCGATCAGTTGCCTCTGATCGCTATACGTCATCTGGGCTTATTAAGCATCGAATCTATTCCTCTCATTAAAAACCAATTTATCGCGCAGACAATGGGCACTGCCGGTCGCCAATTTCGGTGGTTATTGGATGAGTTTTCTGACGAAAAAACAATAAATAAAAGCAGCGCGGCTGTTGCTGGAAATAAGCACTCCAAGCAAACAGATAATCCTGATTACGATGTAATTATTGTCGGTGCTGGGTTAGTCGGAGCGTCGCTCGCTTGCGCGATTGCGCAAAGTGATGTTGCACAGAACTTGCGTATTGCCGTAATCGAAGCTGGCAGTGATGTACAACATTTTAGCGGCGATCATTTTGATCCGCGTGTAGTTGCACTTACGCATGCATCGCAAAAATTATTAGCAGATATCGGCTGCTGGGATGACATAGTCGCGCAACGTGTCTGTGCCTATCGCGAAATGAAAGTCTGGGACGGTGAGGGTACAGCGGCGATTGAATTTGATTGCGCCGATGTGCAGCAATCCTATCTCGGCCATATTGTTGAGAATTCAGTGGTTGTGAATCAATTGCGTGAACGCATGGCACAGCATAAGAATATTTTTCTTATCCAACCGGTTGCCGTTGCGCAAGTTATTCCTGCACAAGCCGAGTTTCCTCGCGTGCGTGTGCAATTATCCAACGGTAACGAAATTACGGCTCCGCTATTAATTGCCGCCGATGGAGCGCAATCTAAAGTGCGCGAACTTGCAGAATTTTCTACGCGCGAGTGGGATTACGGCCAGCAGGCGATTATCACTACGGTACGCACTGAGCGGCCGCACGAATTCACCGCGTGGCAACGCTTTATGCACACAGGGCCGCTGGCGTTTTTACCGCTGCAGCATAATGGCGATGCACATAGTTGCTCGATCGTCTGGTCAGCAGAAGATGATTTGTCCGCGGAATTAATAGCGTTGAATGATGAAGATTTCTGTGCGCGTTTAACCTCTGCATTTGAGGCGCGCCTTGGTCGCGTTATCGCTTGCGATAAACGCTACGCAATCCCTTTGCGCCAGCGTCATGCCACTAGTTATATCCAGCCCGGTATCGCATTGGTTGGCGATGCGGCACACAACATTCATCCTCTGGCGGGTCAGGGAGTCAATTTAGGTTTGCTCGACGTGATCGCGCTTGCGCAAGAAATCGAGCGTGCCCTCGCGCGCCCAATACCGATTCCGGTCTATTCGATCCTGCGCCGCTACCAGCGCCAGCGGCTCGCCAGTAATCTGGGCATGATGTCAGCAATGGAAGGCTTCAAGCGTCTGTTTGGCAATCGCAGCCTGGCCGTAAATTGGTTGCGCAATACTGGCATGCGCCAACTAAACTCAGTGGCAGCGATTAAAAAAATCATTATCAATACTGCGCTGGGTGTCTCTTGAGTCGGCGCTTGAGGTGAGTCTATGGATGTAGAGGCGATACTGTCGGTCACGCCCTTTGATTGGCACGCGATTGGAACCTCGCTACTGTGCGGGAGTATTATCGGTATCGAGCGCCAATTGCGCGGCAAGCCGGTGGGAATCCGCACCTCTTCCCTGATCACGCTAGGCACCTATATTTTTATCGCGGCATCGCTGTATGTTTCGGCCCACATGGCGGGCCCGGAAAAAGTGGTCACAGATCCTTCGCGTATTATCGGGCAGGTGATTACCGGTATTGGCTTTCTCGGTGCAGGGGTGATGCTGGCGCGCGATGGGTTTGTGCTGGGTGTTACATCGGCGGCCACTATCTGGATGCTGGCGTCTATCGGCGTGGTAATTGCGATAGGCTACAACATGGTCGCGATCAAATTATCGCTGGTAGTTATTCTAGTGCTGGTGGGTGTGGACTTCCTTGAGGACTACTCGCAGGCGTTTACTCGCGGCGTGCATAAAAAGTATCAGGACTGGCGCGGTAAAGGTAAATCCAGTTCTGATTAATTGGTGTAGAAAAGTAACATTTTTAAAGAAGTATTTATGTCAAAACTCCTGATTGTTGCAAACGTATTAAATGGCCTCCTATTAATTATTTTAGTTGCATCCATTGCCGGTTTTATTTCATTTCTTAATATCTACGGATTATTTTTAGCCTGCGTCACTGCAGCAATTGCCTGGGGCGTTTTCAAACAACAACGCTGGGGATATTTTGCGGCGGCTGCCTGGGCGCTGGCGTGTTATCAATTGGCAAAGCAGGGTTACGAATTTCAAAGCATTAAGCGCCACGTGATGATACTTGGGTTTACTTTAATTCCGCTTGCACTGTTTTTGCACGAAACCTTGGGTAAAGCGACCGCGAAATCTGCACAAAATAATGGCAAACAAAGCGATGACAACCGAAAAATGCCCGATTAATTGTGTGCCTCTTACACAGCATTACAAAAAGTGTCGATAATCGCTAAATTCGCAGATAACTGCTTGACTCGATAAGGCTTAGTGTTTTAATTTTGAACTGCTACAGATTGAGATCCGCCCCAAGACTAGACTTTTGTAAGACAACCGATTGCTTGCTCAAGACACTTGGACGTACCACGACCTGAGCAATAGCTTTATTTCAAGCTATTTCACTCTGGCTTTTAGTAAAGTCGGTTTTTTTGTTCGGTCAGCTACGCTG
This sequence comes from Cellvibrio sp., assembly GCF_053579595.1. Taxonomy (NCBI): domain Bacteria; kingdom Pseudomonadati; phylum Pseudomonadota; class Gammaproteobacteria; order Cellvibrionales; family Cellvibrionaceae; genus Cellvibrio; species Cellvibrio sp. The sequence goes on along the minus strand of NZ_JBRFPI010000064.1, from coordinate 5,602 downwards.
ACGTTTTAGATGCAAGATGAGGAAGCTATGTCAGATCTAGTCTCTGGTGTTGTTAAATGGTTCAACGATGACAAGGGTTATGGTTTTATTGAGCGTGAAGGTGGTGCAGATGTATTTGTACACTTCCGTGCAATTAACGGCAACGGCCGTAAAACCTTGAAAGAAGGTCAGAAAGTGACTTTCGAAGTAACCCAAGGTCAAAAGGGTCCACAAGCAGAAAACGTAACTCCACTCTAATTTGAGTGAGTTCCGAAAAGGGTGATTGAGTAATCAATCACCCTTTGCTGTTTTAAGGACTTGGTGTAATCCTGTTTGTAGTTTTCTTCCACTCTTTTTTGAGCGATGGGTTTTTGTTGCCCTCGTTGCCGGTTTTTCCTTCATGTTTGATTTGCAATCCATTGTTTGGCTCACCTGCATCGCCATTTTTATTTATTACTGGCGCGGTGCCCTGCTCGTTAAAGATCGCGCTTATCACGCAGCGCAAAAACGTTGCGAAGAAATGCAAGTGCAGTTGCTGGATGAAAACGTCTATCTGCGACGCTTGTGGTTCAAGCGCAATGAACTGGGAAAATTATCGCTCTGGCGCGCGTTTTATTTTGAATTCACTGTATCAGGTGCAGATCGCTATTTTGGTCGCGTGATTATGCTTGGCTCGCGCATTACTCAGGTCGAACTCGACCCACATCGCGTCCACTGATTTTCAACTCCGGATTGCACATGACACAAAAATTCCCCAGCGAAAAAGTCGGCGGATGGAAAACAAAAACCTCGTCAATTGTTTACGAAAATCGCTGGCTAAAAGTTTCCCACGAAGAAGTCATAACCCCTAAAGGTACCGATGGTATCTACGGTGTTGTGCATTTTAAAAATACCGCAATCGGTGTAGTGCCAATCGATGATGAGGGCAACACCTGGCTGGTAAAACAAAGCCGCTATACACTCAATCAATTTACCTGGGAAATTCCGGAAGGCGGCTGTCCGCAAGGCGAAAGCCCATTGAATGCAGCACAGCGTGAATTGGAAGAAGAGGTAGGTTTGCAGGCCAATAATTGGCAGCAGTTAATGACCATGCATTTGTCCAATTCAGTCACTGATGAATTTTGTGTGGTGTTTGTTGCGCGCGATTTATTTCCCGGGCAGCAACAGCTTGAGGCCACTGAAGATATAGAAGTTAAAAAGTTACCGCTTGTTGATGCCATTGACATGGTAAAGCGTGGTGAGATTACCGATGGTATTTCTGTCGCCGCTTTGTTGCGTGTTGCTTTGGGTTAGTTGCTCGCATCCACAGGCTAGCAGGATAAAAAACTATTTGAGTCGATTAAGGCGAGCTACACTTTTTTACAGACTGGCAATCCAGCCCTGTTTAGAGTTAATGGTCATGCCCGCGTGTACCAAGATTTAATTGATAAAAGGAAATCTCAATGAAAGTTATCCCGTTCATAACATCAATAATATTGTTGGCAACTACCGTACAAATAAGTGCGAATACCTGTGAAAAAAACTTCCTTGCTGAAGGTGATCCTCGCAATGGCGCAGAATTTTCAACGTCCACTACGATTAATGATCTTAGTTCGTCCAGCGCGCTGGGCCAATTGCGCATGATTGCGCTAGCAGATGGCTTTAATGTGTTGGGTGAGGAATCAACCGCGGCCCAAGGTACTCTCACCATTGAACAGAAAAATGGACGTCATCCATTTTTGATCTACCTCACTGCGGTTAACAAGGGTACAGCTGCGGATGTCAGCATTCGCACAAAACTGAATCGGCGCACCGTGGCAAAACCGGAAGATATTCGTGCCGGTATGTGTGGCATGGTGGCCAGAATTAAAACCGGAGCTGAAGGGGAGGCTATAGCGGCAGCTGCGCGAGCGGCGAAAGTGCCAGAACCC
>NZ_JBRFPI010000064.1:0-3703 GCF_053579595.1 Cellvibrio sp. | reverse complement strand
CCCTTGGTAGAGATTCAGCCTCGCTGGTTAGCTAAGGATATTTACCGATTGTCAAAACGTAAAACCGCAGAAATGATCACTGCGCATTACAAGGGCAAGCGCTATCTTTTGGATGGGACTATAGGTGCGCCGCTTGAAAACGAAGGCACCATTGAACTCTGGTATAAAGTTACCATTGACAGGAATGGCATTCTTCAAACGCTCGACGCGGATGAATCTATTTTCTGGCCTCCGATTGTGTGTCAAATGGCGAGCGAACATCGTGCCCGTGCGGCGAAATTGGCTGAGGGTGAATTCGCCAAATTAACCGGCACTGTATCCCATTATTGGCAAGGCAGTCCGAGTAAATTGGTATTAAAAGATTGCCGTTTTGAATAAGTGGTGTACAGCATTTGCTTACACTCTATCTGTTAGTCATTGCGGTTGGGTGAAGTCAGGGATCGCAACCAATTCAGCCAACCGTTATTGCCTAGCATAAATTTATCGAGCTGATCCTGATTATAAAAATAATGCTCCGCATCCTTAAATAATAATTCTCGTTTGAGCATTCTGCGCTTGGGATTAATCGCTTTAATCATGCGCGCTGGATTACCTGCCGCTACTCAATTTGCAGGAATGTTTTTGGTCACCACCGATCCTGCTCCCACCACCGAGTTCTCGCCAATGGTTACGCCTTTGTTGACGATAACCCGCTCACCCAGCCATACATTATTTTCAATCACCACAGATTTGGTGCAGCGAAATGGGCGGATGCGGTTGTAAATGCCGTGCCAATCGCTATCGCTAATAGTGACATTGGCCGCGAACATACAGTTATCGCCAATACGAATCGATTTTGCCGCTGAGATGCGCACTCCGGGCGAAATCAAACAGTAATCGCCAATAATAATTTCCGCATCGGCTTGTTTACTTGGCCAGCTGGTAAAGCGCACACAGTTATCGCTCGCGCAAATAATCTGCGCATATTTTCCCAAATGAATATTGCGACCAAAAATGACCAGGCTGCGCGGGTGTGCAATTTCAGGAACGCTACCCAAGCTATCAAATTGCGGTGCAATAAAACGCTTCACATACCATTGGTTGATAATTTTATAAAGTCGTTTGACCGGGTAAGGTGTGCTGCTGCGGCGCATAAGGCGAATTCGCTGTTAAATAGGTGAAGATGTTTGTTGCGAGTGCATGTCTGTTAGAATAAGTGCAGTGATTATGAGCGAGAATAACAATGCTGCCAATTGATATACATTCAGTAAAAGGTTTTTTGGATGGCGAAGAGGGTGCTGCTTTATACGAGCAGGCGCTCGCGGTAGCCGCACTCGGCCCCTGTTTGGAAATTGGCAGTTACTGCGGTAAATCCACTGTTTATCTCGGCAGTGCCTGCAAAAAAGCCAATAGCATTTTATTTGCAGTCGATCATCACCGCGGCTCGGAAGAGCATCAATTGGGCGAGGAGTATCACGACCCTGCGCTCTATGATGCGCAATTTGGCAAAATGGATAGCTTCCGTGAATTTCGCCATACGCTTGCGCGTGCACAGCTTGAAAATACGGTGGTGCCAATTGTTGCCCCATCACAATTAGCCGCTCGCTACTGGGCAACACCCTTAAGTATGGTGTTTATTGATGGTGGCCATAGTGTGGAGGCTGCGTTAACCGATTATCGCGCCTGGGCGCCCCACGTAGTGCGTGGGGGATGGCTTGCGATTCACGATGTATTTCCCAATCCTGCCGATGGTGGGCGTCCGCCGTTTGAAATTTGGAAGTTGGCTCAGGCTTCGGGTTTATTTGAGGCTATGCCGTTAATAAAAACCCTTGGCCTGCTGCGGCGCTTATAAAAAATTACACCGCTTATAAAACACGGCGAGTGTCATTATTTAATTACCCAAATAAACGCAAAGCCGCCGCGATAAGAGTGATCGGTCACTACCAGTGAGCTTTTATTAAAATCCGTGCCGCTGATATTGTCGTATCGGATAAACAATGCGAGTCGGGTTTTGATGCCGTTGTGATTAAAGCTACGGCTCAATGCCATCTGATTATTCCAACCGCTATAGCCGCCATCGGCATTAAAATAGGGGCGCGTTTCAGTCACATACTCTTGTTTTACATTGTAGTAATAATCGTGATAGTCATCGCTCGCAAACATCACACCTGCACGATAAGTGAATGTCCAATCGCTGAGCTTATTGCGATAAACAAATTGTGGTTGAAAGACGGAGCCAATATAGCCTGATTCATCTGCACCTATTGCAAACACGGCGCGCCATGGCACTTGCAGGTGCCAGCCCTGCGAAAAATTTTCGCCAGTTAAATTGATATTCAATGATGGCCCCAGTTCCAGTGTGGAACCCAAATCCGGCATATCCTGGCGCAACGTGTTTTTATCGGCATCAGGTGTGATGGCGGCACTGGCGCTAAAGGTAAATTCGTATTGATCTGTGCGTAAAAAATTACCGCGAATACCTTCGCGATCCGAGCGAATAATTTTCCCGCGATAAACCACGTAGGGAATAGGGCTGATAAAACTGCGGTATTCATCGGACCCGCGATAATCCGGTCCGGTAACAGCCCCTATGCCTAATCCAAGTTCCCATTTTTTATCGGTGTCATCCTGCGCATTGCTGATAGTGCTAATACCGGTGAGCAGGATCGATGTAACGGCGAGCTTCCATAAGTAATGTAAATTCATAAAAAATGATCTAATCCAATAGTGCGCTTAGCCCTTATCGGTGGGCGACTTGAGGGGATTTTACTGGTATTCTGCCGCCATTATCCACGTAATTATTTATCCCATCGAGACTCCTGTGACTACCACCGCTTTTTCATCTTTACCGCTCAGTGCCGATATGCTCGCCAACCTTGAATCTCTCGGCTATAGCGAGATGACCCCCATTCAAGCGCAAAGCTTGCCATTGGTTTTACAAGGGCAAGATATTATTGCCAAAGCAAAAACCGGCAGCGGAAAAACCGCCGCTTTCGGTATTGCGCTGCTGGAAAAATTAAATGTGCGTTTTTTTGGTGTGCAGGCGTTAGTACTTTGCCCAACTCGCGAGCTTGCTGATCAAGTCGCAAAAGAAATTCGTCGCCTCGCGCGTTTAACCCATAACGTAAAAGTGTTGACGCTTTGCGGCGGTGTTTCGATTGGCCCACAAATCGGTTCACTTGAGCGCGGTGCGCATATTGTGGTGGGAACACCGGGGCGTATTGTCGATCATATTGCCAAGGGCACATTGAAGCTCGATAGCGTCAATCAGTTAGTTTTGGATGAAGCTGATCGTATGTTGGAGATGGGTTTTTCTGAAGATATCGATAAAGTGTTGGGTGCGTGTAACACAGATCGCCAAACATTATTGTTCTCCGCTACTTATCCCGACGATATTAAAAAAATCAGCGCGCGCTGCCAGCGCGATCCGCAAATGGTCAGTGTGGAATCTATCCACTCCGAAACCAATATTGAGCAACACTTTTATGAATTACGCGCTGACGATGAAATCTACCCCGCCGTATTAACGGTGCTTGCGCACTTCCAACCGGAAACCTCTATTGCTTTTTGCAATACGAAAATTGCTTGCGATGAATTGTTGGATTATTTGCGCGACCAGGGCGTGAATGCATTGGCATTGCATGGTGACTTGGAGCAAAAAGAGCGCGATCAGGTACTGGTGCGTTTTTCCAATAGAAGCTGCTCGGTATTAATTGCCACCGAT
>NZ_JBRFPI010000063.1:0-15668 GCF_053579595.1 Cellvibrio sp. | reverse complement strand
GGTCTGGGTGCCATCGATAGAAGGCTGCTGGGTACGAAGGCAGCGACGGACATTGTAGGTCGCGCCATCGCTGGTGAAGCTGCCATAGTCAGTACCGCCGGAACAGGAAGCAGGGTTGTATGAGCCGTAGCTTTCGATAATGTAATACTCAATCAGCGGGTTTCTAGTCCAACCATAAAATGCCAGATAAGAGTTTTGTGAGTTGCTCACGCCATAGTTACCTGAATAGCTTACGATGCGAGAGCTGGTGCCTGGATTCCAACCTTTGCCACCCACCCAGTTATTGGTATTGCTGGTCCACTGCGAGGTATAACGGCCACCAGATTGTAAGGTCATAGAGGCGCTGCCGGAATCTTTCCAGAAGGTATAGTAAAAACCGTTGTTGGTACCGGTTGAATTTGAACTCAAGGTTTGCGCACTAACAGCAGTTACACACAGCGCTGCAGCACCGATGAGTGAAGTCAGGAATTTTTTGCCAGTGATTTTCATTATTAGTCTCTCGTTTTTGAGCCTCTCAACCAATACCACCCATAGAGGATGAGGACTGTTTCAAGGTTGATCCTGTCTGTTGCGGACAGGTGTATATCGAGCACCAAACAGGCTTGCTGTTATTGTTAAAACCACCCGGTGCTCGATGTATACATGTATACCGTCGAGATTATTTATTGTCAATAAAACCATAAGCATATAGTCAATTAAACCATATATGCATAATCAATGAGAAAATAGGTTACTCGAAAGGTAACACCTCCCGTATTTTTGTTCCCAGAGGATGGCATTTTAGAAACACCCTGACAGCTCATGTGAGGGAGCTATCAGGGATGACTATTGCAGAGATATCTATCAACGCATAGAGGGCAAATAGTCCCGAAGCAGCCGCACCATTATTTAATTATCACCGAGCTGAACACCGGGCGGTTTTGGCGATAGAACCGGATTGCCTTTGGTTCATTTTTAGGCAGCGCTTTGACGATTCTGGCGTAATCATCAGTGGACTTGATCTCATTAAAGGCTAGCTGGGTAATCACGTCACCCAACTGCAAACCTGCTTCGGCTGCCGGACTGCCAGGTTTGACATCGCGCACAACTACACCCGCTTCAGCGCCACCACGTTGGCTTTGCTCCAGAGGGCTGACAACCAACCCAAGTACATCCGCTGAGCTTTGCAGTGGGACTGAAGTCGGACGCACCGCAGCTTCAGCAGGAGATACCGGCAAAATACCCACAGTAACATTGATTGTCTGCTCTTTACCTTTGCGCATGATGACCACAGGCACCTTCGATTTAGGTGCAGTACGCCCCACGAGAGAGGGCAAATCACTGGAATTATGCACTGTATTGCCATTGAATTTGATGATTAAATCGCCCGCCTTCAACCCCGATTTTGCCGCCGGTCCCTCGCTATCCACTTCATTGATCAAGGCGCCCATGGGTTTGTCCATGCCGAGCGAGCTGGCCAAATCTTTGTCCACATCCTGAATCATCACCCCTAGCCAACCACGGTCTACCCGACCTTTTTCTTTTAATTGGTCGACAACATCAACCGCTAATGATGACGGGATTGCAAACGACAGGCCAACAGAACCACCGCTAGGCGAATAGATCTGCGAGTTAATACCCACTACCTCGCCGTTCATATTGAATAGAGGCCCACCGGAATTACCGGGGTTAATGGCAACATCTGTCTGAATGAACGGCACATAATTACTTTCATTGTGAGCCGAGGGAATACTGCGGCCAATGGCACTGACAATACCTGCACTCGCGGAGTAATCCAACCCAAAGGGCGAGCCTATGGCAATCACCCACTGACCGACTTTGAGCGTTTCATCTTTCGCCAAACTCAGGGTCGGCAGGCCTTTGGCTTCCACTTTCAGCAACGCCAGATCAGAGCGCTCATCGCTGCCAACCAGCGTCGCTGTGTATTCGCGTTGGTCATTGAGGATCACAGTAATAGTGTCCATATTGTTTACTACATGGTCATTGGTCAGCACATAGCCATCACTGGAAATAATAAACCCGGAGCCGAGGGAGCCCCGGTCACGCGGCATTTGGCGACGCTCCAACAACTCGCGAAAAATATCGGGCAAGCCCTCCATATTGGGCGGCAATTGCTGCGGAGCTTGCGCGATTTCGCCTTTAGATACTGCCGTAATTTTCACGACGGCCGGAGCATGCTGTTCAATCAGTTGAGTGAAGTCCGGCAACTCAGCCGCGCGACTGTAGAATGACGACACGCTGATAGTCACTACTGCGACCAAACCCGCCCACTTGGCAATCACTTTATGCATGGATGACTCCTGAATTAGACAATAACGAACAGATCATAAGTAATCTGGATTCGCAATTTCAGACTGATACGATATAAAAAAATTCCAAACCCGGCACAAATACCGAGTTAAGAATGATTTGGGAATTGTGGTTAAAAAATGCAAGTGACGAAGGAAATGCTCGGTGTAATCAGCAGCACATGTGGCTATCTAGCACTGGTAAGATCCTGCTGCTCCACCATCTGCTCCAACTGCTCAAGAGTGGGAGGTAGTGAAGAATTACTGGCAGAGGATTGGCCTGCCGTTTTTTCAGCCGCTTTTTGCTCTGCCAATTTGATGGCAGCAATTTTCTTTTCCATTTGTTGGCGGGTGGACGCGTTTTCAAGCCGCACCGTCACCCGGCGGTTTTTTGCCTGGCCAGCCTTGTTCATATTATTGGCGATAGGAAATTTATCACCATGCCAGCGGGTTGCAATAGTATCGGGATCTATTCCTTTGTCGATCAGATAGCGCGCAACCAGCTCCGCCTGACGCTGCGTCGCTACCTCCGCCGCCTCTGGTGTCGCTAGCTTGTCACTGTGGGAGTCGATAAGAATCCCAAGCACGCGTTTATCGGCTTTGGTATAGCGCACTATCTTATCTAACTGACTTTTGGCAGCAGGGTTGAGATCATCAGCATTGCTGGTGTAGTTGATGACAGTGCGCGACAACTGGTCGAAAGTGTAAGGAATTAATTCATCAATGCATTGGCGGTACTGACCAAAGGCAGGGCCGAAATTGCGCGCCTCCAAGGCCACCCTCAAGCTGGTGCCAGCCGAACTAATCTGGGTGCTACTGAATACCACACTGGTGCCCTGCTCCAGCGCGCCTCTAATCGCTGCAATATTGGCCGTTACTATCAGAGGCTCACCCCCTGTGCTCTGCGCCTGCCCAAGAGTCAAGGAACTAACATCACCGCGCCACATAGGTGGCATGGTTTCAATACGCACAATCCCTCCGGGAAACGCCTGACTGGTATGGCGCAACTCCAGGAATTCGGCAGCATTTGCCTTGCGAGTAAAGCGCGCACTACCAAAACCGGGGATTTTATGGTTGAGGCTACAGGCGAACGGCCCAGACTGAGCCGACCACTGGGAATCAGAGAAACTGGCGCTGTAAACCTGCGCCTGCAGCCACTGGGCACCACCAAGCAGCACCAGCATAAGCGGGAACTTAATCAACACAGGTTTTAAAGTAGACGAGGCAGACAACAACATGAATCGATCCGGTTGTGGCACGAGAGAGTCTTTGCAGTATAGACAGCCAACCAAGTAATGCAGTCTGTCAGGAATATCATCTGGAGCCACTGTGAATTAAGGCTGCGAATAAGGGTCAATTTTGATAGCATGCGGCGACTTTCAACCGTTACGCCTGTCTATTTTTACGGAATGATCTGCCCCATGACCCAGCAGCTAACCCTTACCCGCCCCGACGATTGGCATATCCACCTGCGCGATGGCAACGCCCTCACCCGCACAGTAGGTGATGCCGCACAACAGTTTGCCCGCGCGATTGTCATGCCCAACCTGGTCCCGCCAGTGATGAATACCGACCAAGCGCAGGCCTACAAAGAGCGAATCCTCGCCGCGCGCCCTGAAGGCAGCCAATTCGAACCGCTCATGGTGCTTTACCTCACCGACAACACTGATCCAGCCGAGATCGCTATCGCCAAGGCCAATGGGGTGACGGCTTGTAAACTCTATCCGGCCGGCGCGACCACCAACTCCGCATCAGGCGTAACTGATCTAAAAAAAATCTACCCGGTATTGGCAGCCATGCAAAACGCCGGTTTGCACTTCTTATTACACGGCGAAGTAACCGACAGCGCGATTGATATTTTTGACCGAGAAAAAGCCTTTCTCGACCGCACTTTCAGCCAGGTGGTAAAAGATTTCCCCGCCTTAAATATGGTGCTGGAACATATCACCACCGCCGATGCCGCCCAGTTTGTTGCCGAGGCGCCAAGCAATGTTGCGGCCACCATCACTGCACATCACCTGCTCTATAACCGCAACCATATGCTCGCGGGTGGAATTCGCCCGCATTACTACTGCCTGCCAATTTTAAAGCGTGGCACGCATCAGCAAGCGCTAATTAAAGCGGCGACTAGCGGCAGTCCGAAATTCTTTTTGGGGACCGATTCCGCACCTCATGCCAAAGACAAAAAAGAAGCAGCCTGCGGTTGCGCCGGAAGTTACACTGCCTATGCAGCGATTGAACTTTATGCCGAAGCATTTGAAGATGCGGGCGCACTCGACAAACTTGAAGCCTTCGCCAGCCATTTCGGCGCTGATTTTTATGGCCTGCCACGCAACACCGACACCATCACCCTGATCAAACAAGACTGGCAAGTGCCGGACACTTTGAGCCTGGGCGACCAACCGCTGGTGCCACTGCGCGCCGGTGAAATTTTACGTTGGCAGTTACAGACTGCTTAAGGCGAACAAGTGAATCCACCTGAAAATAACCGCGATCCCGATTCACCTATGGCGCAACGCTTTCGCGGCTTTTTGCCCGTGATTGTCGATGTAGAAACCGGTGGGTTTAATGCGCAGACTGATGCGTTGTTGGAAATCGCCGCCGTCACCATCCGCATGGATCAAGATGGCTACTTGCATCGCCACGAGACATTTTCGTTTCATGTCGAGCCATTTGAAGGCGCCAACATCGAACAAGCCGCACTGGATTTTACTGGTATCGATCTCGACTGCCCCGACCGCATGGCGGAACCGGAATTAATGGTGATGACCGATTTGCTCAGCGCAGTGCGTCGCGCCGTAAAAGAAAACGGCTGCACCCGCGCGGTGATTGTCGGCCACAATGCCCATTTCGATTTGAATTTCGTCAACGCTGTGATTGACCGCTGCAATATCAAACGCAGCCCATTCCATCCCTTCTCGGTCTTCGATACTGCCACCCTCGCTGGCCTGGCGTTTGGCCAAACCGTGCTCGCTAAAACGTGTCAGGTAGCAGGCATCGAGTTCAGCAACAGCGCAGCCCACTCAGCCGCTTACGATGCCGAAAAAACAGCGGAATTGTTTTGCGTGATTGTGAATCGCTGGAAAGAATTGGGCGGCTGGATCGCTGACGACGAGTACGGTGACGAAGAAACCGAATAAATAATGGTTTCCCGGGAATGGTAAACATATGGCGTTTGACTTAAAAAAATACCTGCTTAACAAGCCCGAGGCCGTTGAGGACTTCCCCTTCGACCCCGAAGTTACCGTCTATAAAGTGCGGGACAAAATATTCTCCCTGGTCCGCATAGAAAATAATGAAACGCGCATCAACCTGAAATGCGATCCCACTGAAGCAGAGCAACTGCGTATGGTCTTTGATGCCGTGCTACCCGGTTATCACATGAATAAAAAACACTGGAACACCGTGATTATCAACGGCTCAATTCCCGATAGCGAAGTGAAACGGATGATTGATAATTCTTATGCGTTGATCGTAAAAAAACTGGGCAAATCAGCGGCGCAACTTCTTTTAAAATAAAGACTCATCAGGAGCAATTATGACAAGGTTGAAATATCTGTTTCTTTTTCTAATTTTCGGTTACGCCAACGTCCTTTCATCGGCGCATGGATTAGAAGGAATTACAGATCCAGCACAAATCCCCGCCGAAAATTTTTTCAAAGAAAATACCGAATTTAGTTACCGTATATCTCCCGACGGAAAACAACTGGCGTTTATTCGAAAGTACACGCAAACCTACAATATAGTGATCACTGATCTGGATAAGTTTGTAGAAGTACACGAGTTCGCTGTTAGTAAAAACTCACCGGAACATTTAACCTGGATCAGCAATAGCAGACTGGTTTTTGGTTTGAGCGGCGTTATCTACTCTGTCAACCAGGACGGGGCAGACCTGCGCGTCTTACTCAGCAACATTTATGATGCAGATAAAGTAAAAGGCTACATTTCCTTTGTGGACAACCTACGCTATTGGTCACTATTAAAACGCCCCAGAGGAAATGAAGAAGATGTATTGTTTCTCTCCTATAACAGCGATGGCCATGCCAATGTGCATAAAATCAACATTTATACCGGCGAAAAAACCGACCTGTATGATGCTGAAGAACTAAAAGCTGACGGTCTTTACACTGATCGCGACGGAAAAGTTATCTTGATTGAAAAAATTAAAAAGGAACAGCATTCATTTTATCGTTTGGTCAATGACAAAGATGACCTTGAATTGGCGAGCCTCGATATCGCCAATCAACGCTACCAATTAAATTACGATGCAAAATCCTATTTGAACCGCTCTGTTGTAGTTCACGAGATAGGCTATGAAAAAGATACTATGTATCTCTCTGAGAAAACATCTGGAGACAGATATCAGCTGGTGAAATATAACTATGCAACCAATGCACAAGAAGTTATTGGCAGTGATCCTGTCTACGACGTAGGCAGCCCTGATGAAAGAGTATCACTTCACTATGACTACAAAAATAGAAGATTAGTAGGTTTTAGCTACAATGCTGACAAACATAAAACAGTGTGGCTAGATGAACGGTTCAAAAAGTACCAGCAAACACTGGATAAAAAATACCCTGGGCAAATCAACATAATTTATGACTGGAACGAAAATGCAGACAAATTATTAGTCGTCAGTAGGGACGCCAAGACCAAAGGTAAAGTGATTGTTTTCGACGCCGCTAAAAACAAGGCGATAGTACAAACAGACTATTCCAATATGTTAAGCCCCGACCACATGAAGGATACCTTAATCTATAAATACAAAACGCAGGATGGAACAGCTATTACGTCGTACCTGACACCTCCAGCCACAAGCAGCACTAAAAAATGGCCATTGATAGTAATGCCGCATGGAGGCCCATTTGCACGTAGCCACTATGGGTATGATGGCCATATGCAATACTTTTCTACCCGCGGTTTTGCAGTATTGGAACCTAATTTCAGAGGCTCTACCGGCTATGGAGTACAGCATCTGATTGCAGGAAAACAACAAATAGCAGATCTAATGCTCGCGGACATAGCAGATGGTGTTCGAGCACTTATCAACGAAAATAAAGTTGATCCTTCACAGGTTTATATACTGGGCTTTAGTTACGGTGGTTATGCCGCAATCATGAGTGCAATTAAATACCCTGATTTATACAGTGCCGCAGTTTCGGCTGCGGCACCGCTGGATTTAAATAAACAGCTAAAACACTATAAAAAAGAAGAGCACTGGTTTGCTTATGAATTCTGGCAGGATTTGATCGGTGTTAAACAGCAAGGCAAAAAATTTGTAGAGTCTATTTCGCCTTATCAACGCGTCGATGATATTAAAATTCCCCTGCTGGTATTTCACGGTGATAAAGACAGCATAATTCCGAAAGAACAAGCTGAAGATTTTAAAAAATTAGTTGAGAAGAAAAAGCTGAATATTCCCGTAAGAATTATCCAATCAGAAGGACATGGATGGGATTTGGTAAGCAGCAACACTTATTTTGCTGAAAAAGCAGTGGAATTATTCAAAGCCAATAAAAAATCAGCTCAATAATACCCGCCCCCGCTTCACCGCATGAATTACGGAGGAGTGGGGCTACGAGCAAGCTAAAGGAAAGCGATTTAATCAATAACAATGATTGGCAGTACGCCTGCAGCCAGGCGTTGTTTTTCGGCAGGTGCGATCACCTCAGCAATACCTTTGGCGATTAATTTGCCATCCTGGTTGTGCGCCTCGCACTCAAGTGTCACCAGTTTTATGCGCTCTTTAATTTCACTAACAATCAAGGTGACGGTCACGGTATCGCCAATTTTTACCGGGTGTTTGAAATTGAGGCTTTGGCTGCGATAAACAGAACCAGGCCCCGGTAAGCGGGTTGCAATCGCCGCCGACACCAGTGCTCCCGTCCACATGCCGTGGCCGATAGGTTCGCCAAAAGGTGTAGTTGCTGCGTATTCTTTATCGAGATGCACCGGATTAACATCGCCGGAACAGGCGGCAAACAGAATGATGTCCTGCTCTGTGAGGGTCTTGCTGTAATTGGCGCGCTGGCCGACAACAAGTTCATTGATTGGGTAATTTTCAAGCAAATTCATAGTCTTATCCTGAGTGCACTGTAAAAATGGCGTACAGTTTAATCCATATCAACTTTATTTCACCGCTATCTACAACGGCTGGGGGCTTTCGCGCTGTAAAAACCCCAAAGGGGTTGCTATGCTAGCCCCAACCAGAAAATAACAACCTAACTTTTTAGGGAACCAGTAGGAGCCAATATGTCCAAGTCACAAAAGCTGTTCGTTGTTGTCGACCCCAATGATACCCATCACATTGCCCTGGAACGCGCCATTATTGTTTCGTCTTTGATTCAGGGTCCAAAACCCAAGGTGCACGCCTTTGTTGCGGTTGATAGCGATGCAGTTGATACCCGCTCCGTTAACGATAATCTGTTCCGCGACCTCACTTGGTTTGAACAAAATATCAAAAGCCCATTGGCTAATGCTGGCATCGAATACACGCTGGAAGTATCCTGGTCGAGCGAGTGGCAAAAATCCATTATGGAATCGGCCAAACGTTTTGACGCGGATTTGATTTATTTACCAGTACACGCCAAAACCAACACAAGCCGTTTCAGTTTCAGTGAATCTAAATGGGAATTATTGAAAGGAGCTTACTGCCCGGTAGTGCTGATTCGCCCCAATGCAAAAGCACAACGTAAAGTGATTATCGCAGCCGTAAACTTTCAGGCACAGCGCGATGTACAAATCGAGCTCAACAAAAAAATTATTGAGCGCGCAAAATTTTATGCTGAAACCTACGGCGCTGATTTGCATGTGATCAACGGCTACCTCGATTCAATGAGCTATCCTGATCGCGGCCGCCTGGTTAGCGAAACCGGTTTGCCGAACGACAAAATCCATGTCGACAATGGCTACACCTCAGATGTTGTTTCTGCATTGGCTGAAAAAATCAATGCCGATTTGATTATCATGGGTACGCTCGGCCAAAACGGTATGACCAAAACCCGCCGCGGTAATACGGCGGAGCGTTTGATTGCCGCTGTTGATACCGATGTGATGGTTATCAATCACGAATAATTTTTTATTCGTGTAAAACAAAACCCCGGTTATGAACAATAACCGGGGTTTTGTTTTTTACTGCGACAAAATCATGAAGCTATAAATGCATCGAAAAACCTACTCGTAAAAAAATCCGGCGCGGAAACTCGCCGGATTTTTTACGCACAGATTATTAGTTTAATAGGTATTAGCGCATTGAATCGCCAATAACTTTGATCAACTCGCCGCCGTTGGTATCACCACTCAATTCCCAGAAGAAAGTACCGCCAAGGTTTTGTTGATGTACGTAGTCCATTTTACCGGTCATCGTTTGCGGAGTATCGTAACTCCACCAGTTGCCACCACAGAATGCGTAGGCAGTTCCGCCCACAGTTCCTGTTGCAGGGCAGGTGTTTTTCAGCACTTTGTAGTCTTCAATGCCTGCTTCATAACTACCTGTTGCTGCACCAGTCGCTGCACCGCCTGGAGCTGCTTGAGTTACACCCGACCAACCGCGGCCATAGAAGCCAACACCCAACAAGATTTTATTTGCGGGGATGCCTTTTGCTTTCAATAACTGTACAGCGGAGTCTGAATAGAACTCTGCGGTTGGAATACCAGAGTAACCATAGAGTGCAGAATGCGGAGCAGTTGGGCCTTTAGCTGCAAATGCACCGAAGTAGTCGTAGGTCATTGGCATGATGAAGTCCAGGTATTGGGCAGCACCAGCATAATCCGCTGCATTGATTTTGGATGGGGCAGCACCGATCGCCGAGGTCACCAATGCGCTCGCACCAAAGCGGGTACGAAGCGCCTGAATCACGTTTTTGTAAGCCGAGAAACCGCTGGTATCGCAAGTCAGACCGCAATCGTTTGGATATTCCCAGTCAATATCGATACCGTCAAACACATCTGCCCAACGTGGATCTTCTACCAGGTTGTAACACGAGTTGGCAAATGCAGTCGGGTTAGCAGCAGCTTGACCGAAACCACCTGACCAGGTCCAACCGCCGAATGACCAGATAACTTTGATATTCGGATAGGCTTTCTTCAGTTTACGCAATTGGTTGAAGCTGCCACGCAATGGTTGATCCCAGGTATCGGCAACACCATCGACACTCAGGTTGGCATCATAGGCGCGCTCGTAATCGGCGTAGGCATCACCAATCACACACTGGCCATTTTGTACGTTACCGAACGCGTAGAGGATGTGCGTCAACTGCGCGGCTGAACCGCTAGTCGCAATATTTTTCACATGATAATTACGGGCATAAGTACCCCATTGCGCGAAGTAGCCCACCACGCGCTTACCGCCGACTGATGCAACAGAGCTGGAGCTTTTGCTCGAAGCGATTGAACTGGCAACGGAGCTGGCGATTGAGCTTGGTACCGAACTAGCGATAGAGTTTTTGCTTGAAGTGGCGACTGAGCTGGCAACAGAACTTGCCACTGATGATACTGAAGAAGTACCACAAGCACCTTTGTTAGCCCATACACCATCGGGGCCAGAATTGGTAACCGGGTCTTGTCCTTGTGTCCACCATTTTGCTTCGAACAATGAACCATTGCGGCTCGCTTTATTTCCACCAGTATAAATTGCTGAACTGGTCCATGCGGCAACGCCATTACAACCCGCTACCGAAGCAACAGATGAGGCTACCAAAGAACTTTGAACGGCAGAACTTTGCACCGAACTTTTTACTGAACTCGCTACCGAGGCAACACTGGATGCTGCTGAAGAGTTAGTGGAGGAACAAGCACCAAGGCTTGACCATGCGTTAGACCAAGCCCAACCTACACCCGGCTCATAAGGGCCGCCGACCGTACACCAGCCGCCGACCGTACATGAATAGGCGCTACCCCCATTTTGTACGATGGCACCAGTCGCATAGGTACCCTGCTTATAAGTAGTAACGCCGGTGCAATTGTAGGCTTGCGCTTGCGCAGCCAATAAACCTGCTGAGGACAGCAGACCGACTGTTGATAACAGCTTTAATGCCTTGAAGGATCTCATTGAATTTTCCTCGGAATATTTTTTTGTTTTTCATCGCTCCCTGGTCGTTAGCAAACTTATGCAGCGCGACCCGGAAGTCTCCCAGACTCGTTTTCAAAGCCTTGCGGCCCATAACACCCCTAACTCCATTTGTTATTTTTTTGTCCGTCAGACAAGCTCCTTGCCAGACACACATCCGTATTTTTTCGGGCAATAGAAACCTTTAGGCAACAGAAAGCCCTGAGTTATCACCCAATAAAAATTCGTAAATTGAAGTTGGAAAATAAACGCACGTACCCTTGCATGAACAAGGTGGAATCAATGTCCCGATCGAGAAAAGTCCATGAAAACTACAATAATTTCCAGCAAGGGAAATCAGTCTTCACTGTCGCTCCTTGGCTTATCACACTGCTTTTATTGTTGTAAAAATGTGTAAACTCAAAAGACAAGTTGAAATTACACCCAATGCGACAACGTTGTCAACGAATTATCAGAAAAATGTTTTAAGCGTCACATTTATTGGTTAGCAATGAAATATTGGCATCGGGGATAAAGCCCAACACGCAGAGTGCCGCTTATGAAAATTTGTAGTGATTGGTGGAAGTTGGCAGGGGTGTAAGGTAAAAACAGCTATAAGATTCATCGCTGGGTTAATGCGCAGCGGACAAGATTGCCCGCTGTAAGGGAATTGGTTAACGGGATTTTTTTATCAGGTCGTAAGCCGCCTGGATTTCCTGTGAGCGCTCAGTGGCGGCTTTGATCATGTCTTCCGGCATGCCCTGCCCGATTAGTTTATCCGGGTGATATTCGCTCATTAATTTACGATAAGCTTTTTTGAGTTCTGCATCGGTCACCGTTTTTTCTACTCCCAGAGCTTCATATGCCAAGGCCAATTCATCTGCGCGAGGCGCCTGTTGTGCGCTGCGCTGATACGAACCCTGGGAGTTCGCCTGCTCTTGCCTAAACGCATTTTGCGCATTGAGCATACGCAGTAATTGTTCAAAGGCGAAGCGGGAAAAACCAAGGCGCTCGGCCACCTGGCGCAATACCTGCGCCTCTTCCTCATCCAGTACACCATCGGCCATCGCCAAATTGACGAGATTGACTAACAACATATTGATCAAATTGGGGCTAGCGCCGCAGTGCTGTTTAAACTCGCCCATCACTGCATCAAAATTAAAATCATCTGCTGCACCCAATTTGAATAACCGAATCGCTTCGCGGCGATGCTCGGGCGTCAACCCCATTTTAGTCATCAAGGATTCAGTGAGTTGAATCTCAGTTTCACTCACGCGTCCGTCTGCTTTGGCCAAATGTCCGAGCAGTAAAAAAACGGTGGTGAAAAAATTCGCCTGCACTGCATGCAGTTGTTCATTCGACATTTTGGGGGCGTAACGTCTTTTTCGATCCATCAAAAAGTGTCCCAAGAGTGCGCCAGCAATAGCACCAAAAGGACCACCTACAACTAACCCTGCAATAAAACCCAGCACCTTCCCGATCATAATTTTCTCTTAATTTTTCAATAAATGCGGACATATTCCGCACGTCAATAAATTTGATGCCCTGCACAACAATCAACTTTACGAGCTGCATGACAACATTGAACAACCGGCTTTGTGCCGCGCCCACTCGGGGCGCTTGGCAAAATATTCCTCATACTCAGGCTGTTCATCATAAGGTTTGCGCAATATTTGCAACAACTTTTCCACTTCAGAATTATCACCCTGAGTCGCTTTATCAATCGCTTGCTGCGCTAAATAATTACGCAGCACATATTTGGGATTGACTGCATTCATGCGCTGGCGACGCTGTTGATCATCATTGCCATTGACAACATAATCTTGCTGTAAGCGCTGTGCATAAGTGCGCAGCCAATTCGCCATCGCATGCTGTGCATTCTCATCGGGGATTTGGTAATAGGCTGGCCGCACAATATCAACCCACTGCTGGTCTGTGTATTGATGAATGTCATCGAGTGATACGCGCGCAAGTAGACGATAAAAAATCGTCATATCGATTTCAGCGGATTGCAAGGCTTGTAGCAAATTTTCAGTACGCGTTTGATCCTGCACCGGATCAAATTGGCTTAATCCCATTTTATTGGACATATCACGCTGTGCACAGCGCTCATATTCAACGCGGTAATTTTCCAGCGCTTGTTGCAATGGCTCAACTGTATTAATGAGCGGATAAAGCGCGTTGCCCAATTGCGCCAGATTCCAGAGCGCAATGCGCGGTTGATTGATGTATCTATAACGGCGTCCTTGGGCATCGGTAGTATCGCGCGTCCAATTCGGCTCATAACCTTTCAATCAACCGTAAGGACCATAGTCGATAGTTAAACCCAAGATAGACATATTATCGGTATTCATCACACCGTGGACAAAACCCACGCGCATCCAATGCGCCATTAATTGCGCAGTAGTAATACAGATTTCAGTAAACCATTGCAGATAAATATCGATCGTAATGTCCGACGATGCATCTACCAATAAATGGGAAAAGTCAGTGCGGATAGTGAAATCGGCGAGTTGTTTTAGCAAATCAATTTCACCGCGTGCGGAAAAAATTTCAAAATTACCAAAGCGGGTAAAATTCGGGGCAACACGGCATACCACCGCACCGGGTTCCAATTGTGGATTGCCATCGTAAAACATATCGCGTCGCACCCACTCACCGGTAGTGATCAGGCTTAGCGCACGTGTTGTAGGAACCCCCAAATGAAACATGGCTTCACTGCATAAAAATTCACGCACCGATGAACGCAAAACGGCAAGGCCATCGGCCGTACGTGAATAAGGTGTCGGGCCCGCACCTTTTAATTGCAGCGTCCAATGTTCATTGTGATGATTGCGCACTTCACCCAGATTAATTGCTCGACCATCGCCCAATTGACCCGCCCAGTTGCCAAATTGATGGCCACCATAACAGCAGGCATGCGGCTCCATTCCGGCAAGCAATTGATTGCCGCCAAATATCTGTGCAAATTCTGTTTGGGTGAAAATCGATTCAGGCAAATCCAAGAGCGCGGCAACTTCTTTTGCACCGGCAACCAGTTGAGGATTTTTTACTGCGGTAGGATTTACGCGCGAATAAATCGCCTCGGCAACCTGCCGACGATAATTTTCAATTTCAGGGTCAGCAGGCAATTCGCGCACGAGGCGATTATCAAATTGGAGTTGGCTAAGCTGTGTGATCATGGCTACCGAGCGAAAAGTCGCTCATCTCTAGTGGGGGTTTTATACCCCCAAGATAAGCTTAAGCACGAGGGGAAGTGAAGAACTATTTTATACCGAGCAACTCAATTTTGTAGCCATCAGGATCTTCAACAAAGGCAAGGATAGTAGTACCGTGCATCATAGGGCCTGGTTCACGCACTATTTTTCCACCGGCTGCACGAATTTTATCGCAGGTTGCATAAACATCATCACATCCCAGCGCTATGTGTCCATAGCCCTTGCCTAAATCGTAGTGATCAACACCGTAGTTGTAGGTTAGCTCGATGACGGTGTTGCTCGCCTCATCGCCATAGCCGATAAACGCCAACGTAAATTTTCCCTCGGGATAATCGTGCTGACGCAATAATTTCATACCCAATACTTGGGTATAAAAATCAATGGACTTTTGCAAATTGCCGACACGCAGCATAGTGTGAAGAATACGCATAATAACTTAGTTAAACCTTAAAAATACCCATGACTAAAATCTTGATTGGGCACCTACCGTCAATTGGTATTTGCCCACGCCCGGTTCATTTCTGGCGGAGGTAGGTGTAGCTATATCAATGTGCACCACATTGCCGATGCGCACTTTACTTGAACTGAGACGCAAGCCGAAGCCGACATTACTCAACAGCGGGCTATAACCATATTGCTCTACTCCCCAGGCTTTACCCATATCGAAAAACACCACCGCTCCGACACGTAACAGATTAAAAATATGCATGTCAGTAAAATAGCCCCGATCGACGGTGAACACATAGCGCTCATCGCCACGCTGGTAATCTGTGGGGTAGCCACGCAGGCCGGTGATATCGCCCACGGTTAACTCTTCATACTGCGCCAGGTCTTGCCCCACTTCATAAAGCAACCCCATATACCAACGGCGTTTTTCATCCTGAAAATAATTGTAAGTCAGATTAATGCCCGCCACGGTGCTATCCAGTCCGTTAAGTTTTGAGTGATGGCGTCCATCTAACTCAAATGTCGTTTCAAAAATATGTTGGCTATCGAAATCAACGATATTGGTATAGTTGCCGATGTAGCGAACTACGTCATCAGGGTTATCAAATTGGGTACCGGCATATCCCAAACGAAAACTCAAATTCTGGCCGAGTGCGATATCTTCCGGGC
>NZ_JBRFPI010000062.1:0-15679 GCF_053579595.1 Cellvibrio sp. | reverse complement strand
AGTGATCGCGGTTCGGCCAGTTAAACGCGGTGCCCTGAACCAACAATACTTTTTCTTGCAACAAGAAATCCAGAATCATTTGCTGGTCGTCTTTGATCTTGTACATGTTCAAATCCAATTTTGGGAACAAGTACAAAGCGCCTTTGGGTTTTACGCAGGACAAACCGGGAATATCGGCCATGGCTTTTAAGGCGGTATCACGCTGATCGCGCAGGCGGCCGCCAGGAATAATCAATTCGTTAATGCTCTGGTAACCACCTAATGCCGTTTGTACGGCGTACATGGCTGGAACGTTAGCGCAGAGGCGCATGGAGGAGAGCATCTCCAAGCCTTCAATATAACTGCGCGCACGATGCTTGGCGCCGCTGATGACCATCCAGCCGGAACGGAAACCTGCCAGACGGTAGGCTTTTGATAGACCATTGAAACTCACACAGAGTACGTCCTGCGCCAACTTCCCCATAGGGATAAATTCGGCATCGTCGTACAGGATTTTGCTATAAATTTCGTCCGCAAAAATAATCAGGTTGTGGCGACGGGCCAATTCCACAATCGCTTCCAATACATCCTGGCTGTAAACCGCACCGGTTGGATTGTTGGGGTTGATAACTACAATGCCGCGGGTCTTGTCGGTGATTTTGCTTTCGATATCGGCGAGGTCAGGGAACCAGTCAGATTGTTCATCGCACAAATAATGACGAGCTTTACCGCCAGCAAGATTTACAGCAGCAGTCCAAAGCGGATAATCCGGCGCCGGCACCAGGACTTCATCGCCATTATTCAACAGCGCCTGCATGGCCATCACGATCAATTCGCTCGCGCCATTGCCGAGGAAAATATCTTCGATTTCAACGCCGGGTACTTCCAAGCGCTGGCATTCGTGCATGATGGCTTTGCGCGCGGCAAACAGACCTTTGGATGCAGTGTAACCTTCGGCATTGGCGAGGTTGCGGATGACATCCTGAATAATTTCATCAGGTGCCGAGAAACCAAACGGGGCAGGGTTGCCAATGTTCAGTTTCAGAATGCGGTGGCCTTCTTCTTCAAGGCGGTAAGCGTGGTCCAATACCGGGCCACGTATGTCATAACAAACTCCATTGAGTTTGTCGGATTTCTTAATCGGGTTCATTTGCAGTAAGATGCCTTGATTGCGGTCGTGCGTGATTGCGGTTGAAAAACACTCGAATAATCGACCTTAACTGGTTGATCTGTCAAGGAAATCCTTATGGCTGATAACGAAAACCTGACCGACGCCGAATGGCGGGAAAAATTAACCCCTGAGCAGTACCGGATTTGCCGTGAAAAGGGCACCGAGCGCCCCTTTACTGGCGAGTATTGGCAGGAATTCAGTGCCGGCGATTATCGCTGCCGCTGCTGTGGTGAACTTTTGTTTGATGCTGATACCAAGTTTGATGCCGGGTGCGGTTGGCCAAGCTTTTATGCTCCGGTCAATAAAACGGCAATCCGGGAAAATATGGATACCAGCCATTACATGGTGCGTACCGAGGTGGTTTGCCGCAAATGCGATTGCCATCTCGGTCATGTGTTCACCGATGGGCCAGCGCCGACCGGTTTACGGTACTGCATCAACTCAGCATCAATTCTCTTCTCTCCTGATGAAAAATAATGCAACGGCAGCTGCGGTGAATAACCGGCTGCCGTTCTTTTTTTCTTGCACAATTGCGCCTAAAGGTTTGATTTTGTAAACAAATGTTAAACTTGCAGGAACGTCTAGGTTGCCGTTTATCCTTTAGCAACATCTTTGCGTAATAGGCTGCAACATCAAACAGCCGTGTTACTTATTTTCTTTGGCAGCGCCGCAAAATCACTTGAATAATGGCGATGCTTTATTTCCAGGGAGATCTTATGAATCCACATCCGCATGTTTCGCTACGCGGTTCGCAATGCTTATTGAATAATTTGCGCGTCATTGTATTTGGCTCCTTTGCTTTTGTTGCCAGCGCCTATGCGCAACCTCCTGCAGATAAGCCTGTTGAGGTCATCGTACAAGCTGCGAGCATCAAGAGTTTGACAACCACTATTGAAGCACTCGGGACTCTGCGCGCAAACGAGGCGATTACGCTGACCCCTAATGATACGAAGAAAGTGACGCGGATTAACTTTGAGGACGGCCAGCGCGTTGAAAAAGGTCAGGTACTGGTGGAGATGACGAGACGAGAAGAATCAGCACTGTTAGAAGAGGCGCGCTTTAACGCCGATGAGGCCAAAAAACAACTCGACCGTGTGCAAGAGTTGGCTAAACGCGGCGCCGCTTCCCAGTCGCTGCTGGATCAACGTGTGCGTGAATTTGAGTCTGCGCGCGCGCGCTACAATGCGACTGAATCGCGCTTGAAAGATTTGGTGTTGTTAGCGCCTTTCTCAGGTGTGGTTGGTTTGCGCGAAGTGAGTGTCGGTGCATTGGTTTCGCCTGGAGACCGAATTACCACTTTGAATGACGATTCAAAAATGAAACTTGATTTCACTGTACCTGGAGTTTATTTGCGCAGCTTGTCGGCGGGTTTGCCGATTGTTGCAAAGAGCCGTGACCTAGGCAACAAGGTTTTTGAAGGAGAAGTTTTTAGCATTGATAACCAAATCGATGAAGTGACTCGTTCAATTAAAGTGCGTGCGTTGCTGGACAATAAAAATCACGAATTAAAGCAGGGTATGTTGATGTTGGTCGATTTAAAAGCGGCATCGCGTGATGCGCTGGTTATTTCTGAGTCTGCTTTGGTTCCACTTGGCAGTAATAATTTTGTATTCGTGTTTAATGAGGCGAGTGGCACGGTTGAGCGTCGCCAGATAACTATTGGCGAGCGTCTTGCGGGATCCGTGGAGGTACTAAGTGGTTTGAGCTTGGGCGATAAGTTGGTCACTCATGGTTTACAAAAAGTGCGCCCTGGTCAAAAAGTAAAGGTAATGGCTGAAGAAAAACCTGCTGTGGATCAAGTCGGAGAAAGTACACACTTATCCGATTTGATTAAACCAAAAAATAACTGAGGGTAACTTGCAATGATGCTCTCGGATATTTCCATCAAGCGACCGGTATTTGCTTCCGTAATTTCAATTTTACTAATTGCATTCGGCATAGTGGCGTTTGATCGCCTGACTCTGCGTGAGTATCCCAATATTGATCCGCCCGTTGTTTCTATTCGCACCAATTATCCCGGTGCGGCAGCGAGTATTGTTGAAACACGAATTACCAAGGTGATTGAAGATCGTATCTCTGGCGTAGAGGGCATTCGTTTTATTGAGTCCTCTAGCGAAAATGGTATCTCCAATATAGTGGTGCAGTTTGATACCGGACAGGATATGGACTCTGCCGCTAACGACATTCGTGATCGTGTGAATGGCGCCCTGGGCAATTTACCTGTCGAAGCCGATCCGCCTGAAGTTCAAAAAGTCAGCTCAGATGAAGATGTAATCATCTGGTTTAATTTTGCTGGCGAAAATATGACGATGCCGGAACTTTCCGATTATGCGCAGCGTTATCTAATTGATCGTTTTTCGGTTATTGATGGCGTGGCGCGTGTCCGCATTGGTGGTGAGATGCGTTACGCCATGCGGTTGTGGTTGGATCGACGTGAACTTGCGGCGCGTAATCTCACAGTAAATGACGTGGAAGCAGCACTGCGGGCAGAAAATGTCGAATTGCCAGCAGGTAGCATTGAGTCTCTTGAGCGGCAATTTACTGTGCGAATGGCTCGCTCCTATCGTACGGTCGATGAATTTAGTCAGCTGGTTATTAAGCGCGGTGACGATGGCCATCTAATTCGCTTGGGTGATGTTGCCAAAGTAGAAAAGGGTACCGAGGAGGACCGTACGTTATTTCGCGGTAATGGCGTTACTCAAGTCGGTATCGGTATTGTCAAACAATCTACCGCCAATACAATTGATGTGGCGCGTGGTGCAAAGGCCGAGCGCGATAAAATTAATGCGATTTTACCCGATGGAATGCGCCTTGAGGACAGCTATGACAGCTCTGTATTTATTGAGCGCGCTATTCACGAGGTCTATATTACCCTCAGTATTGCTATTGCGTTAGTGGTGTTGGTGATTTACCTGTTTCTTGGCAGCGTTCGAGCGATGTTAGTGCCAGCCGTTGCAGTGCCCGTGTCTATTATTGCCACCTTTACGGTACTTGCTGTAATGGGTTTTTCAGTTAACATGTTGACGTTATTAGCTCTGGTGCTTGCTATTGGATTGGTTGTTGATGATGCGATCGTAGTGCTGGAAAATATCGTGCGCCACATAGAAGAGAAAGGTAAAACGCCACTGCATGCTGCCTATGATGGTGCACGCGAAGTAGGGTTTGCCGTTATCGCCACAACTTTAGTCTTGATTGCGATATTTGTTCCGATTGTATTTTTAAAGGGCGACATAGGACGTTTGTTTTCCGAGTTTGCCATCACCATGGCTGCTGCAGTCGGCTTCTCAGCATTAATTGCACTCACGCTTTCGCCCATGCTCGCCTCCAAAATGCTGGTGCGCAATGAAAATAAAAATAACTTTGTTGCATCGATTGAGCGGGGAATGTTGCGCCTGCGCCTGCGCTATCAGCATGCCATCCGCGCTTGTTTGCGCCGTGCAAAATTAATCATTGTAAGTTTCGCATTATTATTGTTGGGTACGTTTTTTCTTGCCCAACAAATTCCCTCCGAATACGCGCCACGTGAGGATCGCGGTACTTTTTTTGTGATGGTGAATGGCCCTGAGGGTGCCAGTTACGCCTACATGGAAGAGTACATGACCGAAATTGAAAGCCGTATGATGAAATATGTAGAGGCGGGAGAAATCGATGGGTTAATGGTACGTGCTCCACGCGGTTTTGGTGCGATAGAAAGTTTTAACTCGGGCATGATTATCGCGGTGATGAATGATTGGAGCGAGCGCCGCGGTGCATTTGTGGTGATGGATGAAATTCGTCAAAAGCTTGCGGATTTACCCGGTGTAACCGCAGCGCCTGTAATGCGCCAAGGCTTTGGTTCGCAGGCGACTAAACCCGTGCAATTTGTTTTGGGAGGAGGCACCTACGAGGAGTTGGCTAAATGGCGCGATATCTTATTAGAGAAACTGGAAAAAAATAATCCAGGCTTAACGGGTATCGATTGGGATTACAAAGAAACCAAACCGCAAGTCGAGGTGCTGATTGATACCAATCGCGCTGCAGATTTGGGCGTGAGCGTAAATAATATCGGTCGTACGCTTGAAGCTATGTTGGGGTCGCGTCGTGCAACCACTTACATTGATGACGGCGAAGAATACGATGTGATTATGCAGGGCGAGCGCGATGAGCAGCGGACAACGACTAGTTTGCAAAACATGTATGTCCGGTCGGAGCGTTCAGGCGAATTAATTCCATTGTCGAATCTGGTTACCTTGAAGGAGGTAGCCGATGCCAGCCGCTTGAATCGTTATAACCGTATGCGTTCGCTCACCATCGAAGCTAACCTTGCTGATGGACTTGCCTTGGGTGATGCGCTTAATCATCTCAACGGTTTGGTGCGCGAGCATCTGCCATCGACCGCTGTTGTGGATTACAAAGGCCTGTCACGCGATTTCCAAACGGCTGGCAGTTCGATCATGTTTATTTTCTTGCTGGGAATATTAATTACCTTTTTAGTACTGGCAGCCCAGTTTGAAAGCTACGTACACCCGTTTGTAATTATGCTCACCGTGCCGCTAGCGATACTGGGTGGAATGCTGGGGCTTTATTTAACGGGCAGTAGTTTCAATCTCTACTCGCAAATTGGTTTGTTGATGCTAATAGGGTTGGCCGCAAAAAATGGCATTCTTATTGTGGAATTCGCCAACCAACTGCGAGATCGAGGTGTGGAATTTACCGAGGCATTGTTGGAGGCATCCTCTGCGCGTTTGCGTCCAATTTTAATGACCAGCCTTACTGCAGTTGCGGGCGCTATTCCGTTGGTGATTTCGTCTGGTGCTGGTTCAGAAACACGTTTCGTTATCGGTGTGGTAGTCATTTCCGGTGTGCTGGTCGCAACTTTTCTTACACTCTTTTTAGTTCCTGTGGCCTACAGTTTACTCGCGCGCAATACAGGTTCACCCGGTGATGTAGAGCGTGAGTTGTTGCAAGACCAAGCCCGTTACACCGGAGCTGATGATGAATAAGTTGCAAGCGACTATGAAATTATTACTGCTTCCCGCCACACTGGTGTTGGTTGCCTGTGCTGCGCCAGTGGGAGTATCGACTGATTCTTCAGTATGGAATATCAATTCGCTAAGTCGGATTGGCGGTGCGTCGGCCGAGGTCTTGGGAAATCCTCAAGTTGTGAATACCGCTCTGGGCGCTGCGGTGCGTTTTGATGGTGATGGCGACCGGTTGTTGGTGGATGCAAATCCTTTGGGTGATGCGAACGAATTTACCATCGAGATTATTTTCAATCCGGCGGATGCTTACCCGAATAATCTTGAACCGCGTTTTTTTCATATTGAATCGCGCGACAATCCGAATCGTCGCGTCACAATCGAATTGCGATTGAATGATAAAAAGCAGTGGTATTTGGATGCGTATATCAAATCGGAAAAATCGCAATTTATGTTGATTGACCCAACCAAAGTTCATCCCATTGGGGAGTGGGCGCACGCAGCGATAACGTTTAAAAATCGCGAGTTTGTTTCCTACGTAAACGGACAGCAAGAGTTGGTAGGGCAGGTGGACTATTTGCCGATTGCCAGCAATGCCAAAACGTCGATTGGCGCGCGCATGAATCAAGTGCATTGGTTTAAAGGGGATATTGCGCAAGCGCGAATCACCAGGCGCGCTTTATCACCGGCTGAATTTCTGAAAGTGCCGTCCCGATAATGTGTATCGGCTCTATATGCAAGAGCCGATATTTTTTCACATCATTAATGGTTATGCGGTGTACCTTGGTTGTTAGCGTAGTTGGGATCTACATCGGCCGGATGTATAGCGTCGCTCACTGATGTGTCTGCTTTAAACAACAATTGGCTCGACGCAACCCAACCTTTATTGCCATGTGCTTGGATAACGTAGTGACCATCCGGCGTGTCGAAACGGCCCACGGTTAATTGTTGTCCGGGCGTAAAACTTACACTGTATTTTTGTCCGTCATCACCTTGAATGTGGCCGTGCCAGCTGATGCTGTTGTAATCGTGCTTCTCTACTTTATCGATAGTCACTTTATAATCTTTGGCATTTTCATCTACGCGGACATTGACCTGGTCACCGGGCATTAATGTTTCAATTTTTAAACTATCCAATTCGATAAATTGACGGCCATCGGTAAATTCTTCTGGCTGCAATGGCAGTTCGCGGGGAATGTCGTCCGTTGGCGTCCAACTGCTAGTGCGATTGACTGCGGCGGCAACTTCACTATTGGAAAATTGCTGATTAGGCCTGCGTTGTTGCATAGCCGCCAAGCGCTCTTGTAATTCGGGTGCGATTGCCTGTTCATCCGCTGATGATGTACTTGAGGAATTCTGTGCTGTGCGTTGATTATTTAACTGACTATTATCATCAACAACACTGGGGGACGATTTTTGTAGGGTTACCGCCGGGTCGATAATATTTGTCGACGCATCTTTTGACGGTTGGGCAAAAAAATACACGACGCCCATTACAATCCCGCCAGCAATTACTGTTTTTAGCCAAAAATGTCGTTGGGTTTGCATAACTCTCTCGCTCATTATTGTTTTGGTGAGAATATAAATCGCGGAATAGGCATCAGGAATCGATGCCAATTCCACGTGTACAAGCTTGCGTTAGCGCTTAATACGAATCCAGTTAATATTCCATCCACCAGTTTTGGCAAACACGCCAAAATTATAAGTGCCTGCATTCATATTGACGGTTTGTGTAACGGTGGTCCAATTTTGCCAACCGCCGGTTGCCGGTATGGCTACTTCACCCAACAGAATTCCACCCCCATTTAAATCGGCTGAGAGTCTGCCGCCACTCGGGCTCGCAACACGGTATTCAATTGTGTAGGTGCCGGTCGTTGGAATGGTGATATTGCTGTAAGCCATCCAATCATTTGCCTCAATCCAACCCACATTTTGACCGCCGCCGGTATCGGTAGTAGCTTCAGTTTGCACACCGTTGTTAGCAAAATAATTTTCAGCCTGGATCAAAATATTAACGCCGCCGCTCGCCGTCACGACAATCGAACTGGCAGTATCGTTAAATCCTTCATTCACCAGGCAGTTATCGTCACCGGTTTTAGTGATAGAGTTGCCGCTGAAATTGTCATTTTGATAGAGCGTAATACTGTGACCCGCTTGAACGCGGAGCGATGAAATATCATCGTTGATAATGCCGCGTGCTTGCAATTGACCCAGTGTGTACCTGCCAACTGGTAAGCCAACGTTGTAGCCACCGTAGTCGCAATGCTGTGAAACTTGTACCGGACCAGAAGCACCTGCGGTTGGGCGGAAGCCTGCAATTTCGTCGCGGACATTGTGAATAGCCAGTGCGCCGTAAGCTTCATTGGCTTGTCCCACGGCTATACCACAGGGTAGTCCGCGGCAGGTGAGATTGGGGTTGGAGAAACGATTGACGCGCGTAGTATTAAATACGCCTTCGTAGGCCATGATATCGACGAATACGTTATCCACCCCGTAACCAACACCATAACGGAAGCGTGCACCTGATTGGTCACCCTGTTTGCGGGAGTGATTCAATCCCATGTTGTGTCCCAGCTCATGCGCCATGACGATAGGGCCGCAACCCGGTGCTGTAACGTTCCATGTCCAGTTTTTATCGACAGCCACGTAGCCAACACCACAAGCGCCTTTTTGGTGAAGTTGGGATACAAAGTCTGCTCCCAATTGATCGCGCAGGGCAATGGCGGCACTGTTAAGGCGGAGGTTGCCCAATACCGCACCCATGTCGGCGCCCGCTTGCTCCATTTCACGCACACCGACCAAACGTAGTTGCACGTCGATCTGACTGTCGGCATAAGCCGCATTCATTTGATTGACCCAACTGTTCATTGCAGTTTGTGGGTCGCCACCAAAATAGTTTTTGGTGAAGTTATCGTAAAGGACCAGTAAATCAACGGTGGCCGCTTGTGCGGTGCTAGCAAGTGCACAGCTAGTGATGCCGGCAAACAACAAATGCCTGGCGGTATTTTTTACGCGATGAAAGTTCATTGCATTTCCTCTCAATTATTGTGTGATGAGTCTATCAATGCGAAATAAATTCGATATCCCGATCGCCCATTGATCGGGTAAGTCGAATTTTTAGGGAGGCATGGAATATTTTTATCGTGATATCAGCTTAAAAAAACAATACAACCATGCGTACAGCGAGGCCAAGTTAACACTCATGCTTGAAGGGGCGTTGCAACCTGCGTCACAGCGTTTTAAAGGTGCCAGTTAATAATTAAAGTGGGAATTCTTCTGGAGAAGTTCGATTTTTTTTAAGCGAATGCCACTTTATGAAGTGGTACAAAAAGCCGATTTTTTATGCGTGAGTGCACACAATAAGCGGACTTTGCACAACAATTTATTGCGACCAAAACACACAAGGTTTGAGCACTGAGATTTCGGGAATTCTTGTCGAAGTGGATGGCGGAGAAAAAATAAGTACGACTTTTCACTTCAGAAGAGAAATGTGCGCTAGTGGAAGCTATTGTGGATTCTATCTGGGGGCTGGGATGACGAAGTGCCCCCTCGATAATTCGAGGGGGCAAAGACAAGGTGGGTTTACACTTTCACAGTGGCTTTCAGGAAGTTCACAATATCGTTTACCGGAATTTCCTGTTTCTCCGCATCACGACGCCCTTTGTATTCGATGCTACCTGCCTCCAGCCCGCGATCGCCAATCACAATGCGATGTGGGATACCCATCAGGTCGGTATCTGCCAGCATGGTTCCGAGACGTGCCTTGTCTTCATCCATCAACAAGACATCCAAGCCTGCCTCTTGCAGTTGCGTATAAAGCTCTTCGCATTTGGCGGCAACAGCTGGGGATTTCTGCATGTTGATCGGCACTATGGCGATATGGAAAGGTGCAATGGAATCTGCCCAGATAATACCGTTTTCATCAAAATTCTGTTCAATGGCCGAGGCGACAACGCGAGTTACGCCAATACCATAGCAACCCATAATCATGGTTTGCTCTTTGCCGTTAACATCCAACACTTTGGCTTTCATCGCTTCAGAATATTTGGTGCCGAGCTGGAATATATGGCCCACTTCAATGCCGCGTTTAATTTCCAGCGTTCCCTTGCCGCAAGGGCTTGGGTCACCGGTCACTACATTGCGGATATCGGCCACCAATGGAGCGCTTGCATCGCGCTCCCAATTCACACCAGTCAGATGGAAACCATCTTTATTGGCACCGCAGACAAAATCCGAGAGGTGCGCAGCGGAGTGGTCAACAATCACGGCGATCTTCAGACCGACTGGACCCAGTGAACCTACGCCAACACCCAACTCCGCTTTGATGCGCGCTTCAGGTGCGAAGGTCAACGGCGATGCGATACCGGTTAATTTCTCTGCTTTGATCTCATTGAGTTCGTGGTCGCCACGTAATACCAGCGCTACCAGCGGCTGAGTTTTATCTTCGCGTACTTCACCCAGCACGATCAGGGTTTTTACCGTTTGTTGCGGGCTGACTTTCAGGAACTCACAGACTTCATCGATACTGTGTTTGCCTGGGGTTGCGACTTCCTGCATCACGTGTTGTGCAGCGGTGCGTGGTGTCGAAGGTGGCAGAGCTTCGGCTTTTTCGATATTGGCGGCGTAGTCGCTGGCATTACTGAACGCAATATCGTCCTCACCACTGTCGGCCAATACATGGAATTCATGGGAGAAGGCGCCACCGATTGAGCCGGTATCGGCCAATACCGGGCGGAATTGCAATCCCAAGCGGGTGAAGATATTGCAGTAGGTCGCATGCATCACATCGTAAGTTTCTTGCAGCGACTCAGTGCTGGTGTGGAAGGAATAAGCATCCTTCATGATAAATTCACGCGAGCGCATTACGCCAAAACGAGGACGAATTTCGTCGCGGAATTTAGTTTGGATTTGGTAAAAGTTCGCCGGTAATTGCTTGTAGCTTCTGATCTCATTGCGGATCAAATCGGTAATCACTTCCTCGTGGGTTGGGCCGAGGCAAAAAGGGCGCTCATGGCGATCAGTCATGCGCAGTAACTCCGGGCCGTATTGCTGCCAGCGACCCGACTCTTCCCATAATTCTGCGGGTTGTACTACCGGCATCAACACTTCCATCGCGCCGGATTTATTCATTTCTTCGCGTACAATTTTTTCGACTTTACGCAGTACGCGCAAACCCATCGGCAACCAGTTATAAAGGCCTGAGGCCATTTTGCGGATCATGCCCGCGCGCAGCATCAATTGATGGCTGATAACTTCCGCATCTGAAGGTGTTTCTTTAAGTGTGGCAATTAAAAATCGGCTGGAACGCATAGTTATGACTTCTTGGTAGCTATAATGGGTTTCAAAGCCGCTTATTCTACGGCGGTTGGAGATATTGGTATAGCGCCTCGGGTGCTCCAGTGTCTATCTCTTGTCAAATAAAAGAAGGAAGGCACCATGTTTGAACTTCATCCTCGTCTTGCCCAAGACTCTATCGTTATCGGTGAATTTGATTTATCGCTACTGCTGCTAAGCCGTGATGCTAATTATCCCTGGTGCATTTTGGTGCCCAAGCGCGAGGACGTGTATGAGATACATCACTTGGCAGAAGATGAGCAGCTGCAGTTGATTCGGGAGTCTTGTCGTTTGTCAGAGGTGATGACCAGCGTGTTTGATGCCGACAAAATGAATGTGGCGGCACTTGGCAATGTGGTGCGCCAGCTCCATATTCATCATATTGCCCGCTTTACCGACGACCCGGCATGGCCACAACCGATTTGGGGTAAGCTCCCCGCAAAAGAATACACGGCGGATGAGTTTGCTGAGCGCATCAAGCGCTTGCAAAATGCTCTGGTGGGCGAAGGGTTCAGGGTTTTATAGGTTGATTTAAATATCAATAAAAAGCCCCGCAGTTGCGGGGCTTTTTGCGCAAGAAGCTGTGAGTATTTAAACGGCCATTTCTTTCAGTTTTTTCAACGGGCGCACTTTCACAGAGGTGCTCGCTGGTTTAGCTTTGAACATAACTTCTTCGCCAGTGAACGGGTTGATACCTTTTCGTGCTTTAGTGGCTGGCTTTTTAACGGTGGTAATTTTCAGCAGGCCAGGGAATACGAATTCTCCTACGCCTTTTTTCTTGATGTGGCCTTCAATAATGTTGGTCAGCTCGTCCAATACGGCTTGAACTTGTTTTTTGCTCAACTCGGTTGAATCAGCAATTTGTTGCAGCATTTGGGTTTTGTTTTGGCGTTCAGCAATTGGCTTAACAACTGCTGGAGCAGCTTTAACAGCAGGTGCTTTTTTAGCAGCGGCTTTTGGTGCTGGTGCTTTTTTAGCGGCAGCTTTTGGTGCGGCTTTAGGGGCAGCAGCTTTAGCAGCAGGTGCTTTTTTAGCTGGAGCAGCTTTAGGGGCAGCAGGTTTTTTGGCGGCCATATTGGTTTCCTTCTATTTATTGATGAGTGGGTATGCTTATCTTTTGAACAAAGATGCTCGTGTAATAATAGCGTAGTAACTAACTATAGTGACTACGTATAGCAACAACGTGAATTGCAGAGTCTGGTTGATCCTGGCAATACTCGTCCAACAACTTTTATAACAAAAAGCCCTGCATTTGTAGGCTCAAACGGCTCTAAACGCGGATTGACGCTATATATATAGGATAAAAAAGTAATCGGCAACAAAAAATATGCTGCTTTTCCGGCAAAAACTGCTTTTTTTACGCGTTGTGAAGTTTAGCAACAGTTTTTATGGGTATTACCGGGGGGAAGGTGTGTAGCTTAAACGTGCAGTACCTGAAATTCAGGCTCAAGCTCGCCGTATTCCCATAGGTAATTAAATTCTTCGCGCAAGGACTTTATCTCACTGGCGGCGGCACTATTGAAAAAACCGCGATGCAGTGCATCATCGTTTTTATAGAGTAGCTTGTTAGTATCACCCAACATAAAACCCATTTCTTTATTGTTGGGTTCAACAGTCATTTTACGCACTAGAATTTTGGATGAAAGCCGCTGGGCAAGCTTTACAAGTAAATGCCCGGTTGCGATCGCGGGTTTGGTATCTTTAATCAATATTTGCACTTGTGCGTTGCGACTGGAGCGCACAAAATCTGATAAGTGTTGTACGCATTCTGGTGTAGCGTAGACAAGTGCATCCAGGTCGCGTGTGAGAATGGCGATTGAACGGCGACTTTGGGTGATCAATTGTTCGCTATGAGTGCGAAAATCCGAAATTCCATCCAGTAGCCACAGCGTTTCACTTGCTGACGATTGTTCAGCCATCTGGTTACTCCTTTAATATGCTAAATGCATACTGATATGAGGTATTCCCGCATCCATAAATTCAGCACCTTGTGCGATAAATCCAAGCCTTTCATAGAAGTGCCGACGTTCAGTCTGCGCGTGTAAATAAATGTGATTCGCGGGCGTTGTTTTTTTGCAATAAGCGATTACAAACTGCATCAATTGATGGCCAATACCTTGGTTGCGAAAAGATTCGAGAATGGCAACTCGACCAATGTGATACAGAGCATTTTCGCCCGATGTCTCGTGCAATAATCGGGCACAACCTATGGCCTCGCCAGTTGCTGATAAGGCTAAAAAATGCATCGCTTGCTCATCCAATCCATCCCACTCATCTGCTGCACAAACCTGTTGCTCGTGCATAAAAACATCGGTACGGATTTGAATTAAATCTGCTTGATGTTGCTGCCAGCTGGTGGGAATAATTGTGATCTGCATGCTATTCATCGACCAATAAGGTTTCCTGATTGACCAGTTGGGTAATCGCCGCGCGATTCTGTGGATCTTGCACTAGCTCTTTGAGTTCGCGCCAACTAATCTCCACTTCTTTACACACTAGCTCAGCCAGTTCGCGCGAACAGCAAATTGCTTCGCCATCGGCAAATAGTAGCGTACCTTTGGTGTCGCTATGAAAGGCGAGGCGAGCTGAGGGGTGGCGCCAGAGCAATTCGCCATCAGCGAGAGCTGATTGCCATTCATCCGCATCTATATCCATCGGCTCTTCGTCGGTGTGATCCAAATATTTGCGTTCGGTCATAAATTTTCCGAACCAGTGGGCAATATTTTCTGCGGTTAAATGCTGTTGCAGAATTTTCTGTACCTGTGCGATGGCCTCTGCACCAATCTCGCCAGGGTTATTTTGCAGTTGCAAATCCGGATCGCTAAATCGCAAATCATCGGCAATTGATAGTGCAACTTCCTGGCCGACTTCTGAAATAATATCTGCATGGCTGGGTGCGCGGAAACCGATTGAGTAGGTCATGCAGTCATCGCCTTGTGCATTACCCCAGTGGGCAATACCAGGCGGAATGTAGAGCATATCGCCGGGTTCAACTACCCATTCATCCGTGGTGTGGAATTCACTCAGGATTTTTAAGCGGGTGCCTTCCACGCGCGGTGAATTGTTATCGCACATCTGACCGATTTTCCAGTGACGTTTCCCCAAACCTTGCAGCAAAAATACATCGTAATAATCAAAGTGTGGGCCGACACCGCCTTTATCCGGTGCGTAGCTGATCATGATGTCATCCAGACGCCAGTTGGGAATAAATCGAAATGCATCGAGCATTTGGTTTACTTCCGGTACATATTGATCGGCTGCCTGAACTAATAATGTCCAATGACTTTCCGGTAATGTCTCGAACGTTTTTTCATCGAACGGACCGTTGCGTAACTCCCAGGGTGTCGCTCCATTTTCCAAAACGATGCGCGATTCCACTTCCTCCTCCAATGCCAAGCCCGCTAGCTCATCGGGCGAAAGTGGAGATTCAAAACCGGGAAATGCATTGCGGATAAGCAGCGGCTTTTTTTGCCAGTAATCGCGCAGAAATTCTTCAATGGGCATATCGCCAAGATGGGTGAGTGGTGCGGTCATTTTTATTACCTGAAAATAAAATGGGAATCAAAATAAGAAAGGGCTCTTGAAGAGCCCTTTATTTTTTCACGGTTTAGATCGCCTTGGCTTGATCTACCGCATTGCCAATGTAATTGGCGGGCGTTAAATCGCGCATGGTTTGTTTGGCGTGTTCGGGGATATCCAATGTTTCTACAAATGCGGCGAGCACTTCGCGGTTGATGGTCTGGCCACGAGTCAGCGCTTTTAATTTCTCATAAGGTTCAGCGACGTTGTAGCGGCGCATAATGGTTTGGATTGGCTCGGCCAATACTTCCCATGAATTATTCAAATCTTCCGCGAGACGCGCACGGTTGATTTCTAATTTGCTCATACCTTTTAAGGTGGATGCGTAAGCAATCATGCCGTAACCAAAACCAACACCCATATTACGCAATACAGTTGAGTCGGTCAGGTCGCGCTGCCAGCGGGAAATTGGCAATTTTTGTGCAAGATGGGTGAAAATCGCATTGGCGATTCCGAGGTTACCTTCGGAGTTTTCAAAATCGATCGGGTTCACTTTATGCGGCATAGTGGATGATCCCACTTCACCGGCGATGGTTTTTTGTTTGAAGTAACCGAGGGAAATATAACCCCACACATCGCGGTCAAAATCGATCACGATGGTATTGAAACGCGCAATCGCGTCAAACAAATCAGCAATGTAAACGTGCGGTTCGATTTG
>NZ_JBRFPI010000061.1:0-15816 GCF_053579595.1 Cellvibrio sp. | reverse complement strand
CTCTGATGAATTTGCAAAGCAGTGAGCAACAAGTACGCCTGGATGCAATCCAAATTTTACGCGGTAGCCTACAACAAGAAGTGCGCACCGCATTATTAGAGATCGCCACCAATGATGCCGATGACAAAGTGAAACAGCAGGCGCAATTTGCGTTGGACTCTATCGAAGACCGCATAGCAGCGTTTCGCTTAACTGAAAATATTTTCTTTGGTTTGAGTTTAGGCTCAGTGCTCTTGCTCTCCGCGATTGGCCTCGCCATCACATTTGGTGTGATGGGGGTAATTAATATGGCGCACGGCGAGTTGATGATGATCGGGGCCTACGTCACCTGGGTTGTACAACAACTTTTCCCCAACCATATTGCCTACAGTTTAATGATTGCGATTCCAGCAGCGTTTATTGTTGCAGGCTTGGTGGGCATTGCAATTGAACGCGGCGTAATTCGTTTTTTATACGGCCGCCCACTGGAAACCCTGCTGGCCACCTTCGGCATCAGTTTGATTTTAC
Organism: Cellvibrio sp.; assembly: GCF_053579595.1. Lineage (NCBI taxonomy): Bacteria > Pseudomonadati > Pseudomonadota > Gammaproteobacteria > Cellvibrionales > Cellvibrionaceae > Cellvibrio > Cellvibrio sp. The sequence continues at coordinate 15,309 of NZ_JBRFPI010000061.1, read as the reverse complement.
AACAAGCGGCACGCAGTATTTTTTCTCCACTCAACCGCGCGGTTGAGTTGCCCGAATGGATGAGCGGTTCGCTGGTCATCAACCCGGTGCTCTCTATTACCTACAACCGCCTGTACATTTTTATTTTCGGTTTGCTGGTGTTCTTTGCACTTCTGGTGATTCTGAAAAAAACCTCACTCGGATTAAAAGTGCGCGCCGTTTCGCAAAACCGTGCCATGGCTCGCGCTGTTGGCGTACGCGCAAGCTGGGTGGATGCGATGACATTTGGCCTCGGCTCTGGCATTGCCGGTATCGCTGGTGTTGCGCTCTCACAACTCACTAACGTTGGCCCCAATCTCGGCCAAGCCTACATTATCGATTCGTTTATGGTGGTGGTGTTTGGCGGAGTCGGCAATTTGTGGGGCACTCTTGTTGGCGCTATGGGGCTCGGTATCATCAATAAATTCCTCGAACCTTACGCAGGTGCAGTACTTGCGAAAGTACTGGTGTTGGTGTTGTTGATTCTGTTTATCCAAAAACGACCCAAGGGAATTTTCCCGCAAAAAGGTCGTGCGGCGGCGGATTGATTAATCTCCTACCGCTCCGCTTTTGAATGCCAACATCCAATGAATTGAAAGAATTTTAAAAGAGAGAATCAAATGTTAACCCAACGTTTATTACTCAGCGATCGCGGCGGCATGATTGTGCTGGGATTGGTATTGCTCGCCATGGTGCTGGTGCCCATCTGCAATATCCTCGTGCCAGAAACCTCATCATTGCATATCTCCACCTTTATGGTGACGCTGCTTGGAAAATTTCTGTGCTACGCACTGCTTGCACTCGCGGTGGATTTAATCTGGGGTTATTGCGGAATATTATCGCTCGGCCACGGCGCTTTTTTTGCGCTGGGCGGTTATGCGATGGGTATGTATTTGATGCGTCAGATTGGCCCCCGCGGTCAATATGGTGATCCGCTGCTGCCCGACTTTATGGTGTTTTTAAACTGGAAAGAATTGCCTTGGTACTGGCAGGGTTTTGATATGTTCTGGTTTGCGATGTTGATGGTGATTGTAATTCCCGGTTTGCTCGCCTTTGTTTTCGGTTGGCTTGCATTCCGCTCGCGCGTTACCGGTGTGTATTTTTCTATTATCACCCAGGCATTAACCTACGCGTTACTGCTCGCGTTTTTCCGCAACGAAATGGGTTTTGGCGGCAACAATGGCCTTACCGATTTTAAAGATATTCTCGGCTTTCCTATCGCCGCTAATGGCACACGTATCTCACTGTTTTTAGCGTCCGGATTTATGTTGATAATTGCCTACATCGCCTGCCGCTATATTGTCACTTCGCGCATGGGGAAAATTATTGTCTCGATCCGCGATGCGGAAAGCCGCACGCGTTTTTGCGGTTATAAAGTGGAGTCCTACAAACTCTGGTTATTTGTATTCTCTGCGATTCTCGCAGGCATTGCAGGCGCTTTATATGTCCCGCAAGTCGGCATTATTAACCCCGGTGAATTTTCACCACTCAACTCGATTGAGTTAGTCGTGTGGGTGGCCACTGGTGGGCGCGGCACTTTGTTTGGTGCGATTGTCGGTGCATTTACCGTTAACTACGGCAAAACCATTTTTACATCTTATTCACCTGAAACCTGGCTGTTTGCCCTGGGTGCACTGTTTGTGATTGTAACGTTAGTATTACCCAAAGGTTTGGTTGGCCTTTTTAATCGCAACAAAAAAGTACCAGCCAAAATTAACACTACTGCCGAGCCAACAAACAGCACAGCAGAAACTGCCAAGGAGAACGTGTAATGAATATTCTTTCGCAAGCACGCCGCTCACTTGGCCAAGCTGATCCAAATTTTGGTGCACCGCTGGATACTACCAAAGGCACGATTCTGTATGTGGAAGGTATCACCGTTAGCTTTGATGGATTTCGCGCACTCAATAATTTAAACCTCTACATCGATGAAGGTGAATTGCGCTGCATTATCGGCCCTAACGGCGCGGGCAAAACCACCATGATGGATGTAATCACGGGCAAAACCAAACCGGATGAAGGCAGCGTTTTTTTCGGTCAGCAAATTAATTTGCTTGAACTCTCTGAGCATCAGATTGCGCGCGGTGGTATTGGCCGAAAATTCCAGAAACCCACTATTTTTGAAGCGCTGAGTGTGTACGAAAATTTGGAATTGGCAACCGCAGCCGACAAACGTGTGTGGTGGACGCTAACCCAACAATTGAACAGCGCACAAAAATACCGTATTGACGAAGTACTGTTACAAATTGGCTTGCAAGAACATCGCTATAAAAATGCAGGTGCATTATCGCACGGCCAAAAACAATGGCTGGAAATTGGAATGTTATTGATGCAAAACCCGCGCGTACTGCTAGTCGATGAGCCAGTCGCCGGTATGACGGGAGAAGAGACCGAAAAGACCGCCGAGCTATTATTATCACTCGCGGGCGACCACTCAGTTATTGTTGTAGAGCACGATATGAAATTCGTCCGCTCTATCGCGCGCAAAGTCACTGTATTACACCAAGGCTCAGTGCTCACCGAGGGCACTATGGATCAGGTACAAAATGATCCAAAAGTGATTGAAGTGTATCTTGGTGAATAAAAAGTGAATAAATAGGACGGGAATACAACCATCATGTTGACGATTAAAAATATCAATCAATACTACGGCCAAAGCCACATCCTCTGGGATCTCTCCCTGAATTTAAAACAGGGCACTTGCGGCTGTTTAATTGGCCGCAATGGCGTTGGTAAAACCACCCTGCTTAAATGCATCACTGGTTTATTGCCCGTGCGTGACGGCGCGATTCAATTAAACGGTTATGACATCAATAAACTCTCTACCGAAAACCGCGCACGCGGCGGTATTGGTTTTGTGCCCCAAGGCCGCGAAATATTTCCGTTGCTAACAGTGGAAGAGAATTTAAAAATATCGCTCGGTGCACGCAAAGATAAATCGCGTTTTATTCCAGGTTTAATTTATGAATTATTTCCCGTGTTAAAAGAAATGAAACACAGACGCGGTGGCGATTTATCCGGCGGTCAGCAACAACAACTCGCGATTGGCCGCGCGCTTGTTCTAGACCCGAAATTATTAATCCTCGACGAACCCACCGAAGGTATCCAGCCGAACGTAGTACGCGACATTGGCGATGTGATCCGCAAACTCAATCGCGAGCTGGGTTTGACGGTATTACTCGTCGAACAAAAACTGCCGTTCGCTCGCCGTGTAGCCGATGATTTTTTTATTATGGAGAAAGGTAGCGTAGTGGCAACCGGGCCGATAGCCGATTTGAAAGATGATTTGGTGCAGCGATATTTGAGTGTATAAAAAAGCCGCCATTTTCAGGCGGCTTTTCTGTTCATGTTTTAAAAGGATTTAGACTATTTTACAAAATTAAAGGTTTCTTGAAAACCATAGGCCCAACTAACACCATTCTCGGACGCCCACAAATCATTCAGAAAATCACCTTTATAATCCACACCACCCAACAATAGCATTTTATTATTAAAAACTATCACGTGATGTTGATTTCTTTCGGTAAAACCAGCGCTTTCAATCTCCTTTTGCCATGTTATACCATCAGCAGAACTCCAAATATCATTCTTACTTACGCTGTTGGAATCTGCACCACCGATAACCCACAGCTTGTTTTCATAGGAGACAACTTGATGATCCTGACGCTCCGTAAATGGCGCAGAGGCTTGTTTTTGCGTCCAATGAATACCGTCAGGCGAAGACCAGATATCATTTTCCAAACCGTTGCCATAACCACCAATTACCCACAAATAATTATTGTGGACGACAACCTGATGTGAATGACGCGGCGAAAAGCCAGCATCGGCAGTTACATTTTGCCAGTTGATGCCATCAGTAGATGACCAAACATCATTCTTAAAGCCATCATCACTCTGGCCACCAATAAGAAAAAGTTTATTATTAAATACCACAACCTGGTGATTCCGGCGCGCTTCAAAAGCACTATTTTCACTCTGCAAAGTCCATGTTACGCCATCGTCCGATGACCAGACATCACTTTTATTCCGGGAATTGTCATTACCCGCAATTACCCACAACTTATTATTGTAGGTAACTAATTCGTGTGCGAAGCGCGCACTGAAAGCAGCATTCGCACTCAAGCGTTCCCAAATAATGCCATCAGACGAATTCCACACATCATTTTTTACCGATGTGTTTTTTCCATAACCACCCACAAGCCATAAGTGATTGTTTAATTCAGTTAGCGCGCTGCCTGCACGCGAAGGTGCGCTGGAGATCAGCTCCTTTTTAACCCAGTCAATTCCATTATCGGTAGTCCATACATCATTTAACTGACTGACACTCTCACTACCGGCAATTAGCCATATTTTGTTATCCTGAACAACGGCTCTGTGTGCATCTCTTGGTGAAAAAGCAGCTCGCTCAATTTTTTGAGTCCATGTGATTCCGTCGGCAGATGACCAAACATCATTTTTCTTGTCATAATTGCTGTTTGTTGTATTTCCGCCAAACAGCCATAAATTGTTTTTGTATGACACCAGTTGAAAACCAGAACGAGCACTAAATTGGGCATCGCTATTTAATTGAATCCATGTCAAACCATCTGTCGATTTCCAAACGTCATTTTTGAGACTGCCTGAACCAACACCTCCTACTAAAAACAAAGCATTATCGTGAACAACTACTTTGTGTAAATATCTTGAAGAAAAAGCAGCGTTTGCTGTTTCTAATTTCCATGCAATGCCATCGACTGATGACCATATGTCATTTTTTTCTCCATTTTCATCATAGCCACCAATCAACCAGAGTTTGCCTGCAAAGCTAATCAATTCATGGTGATATCGCGCAGAAAAGCTAGCATTGGCCGTTCTCTGTACCCAGGAAATTCCATCCGATGAGCTCCAGATATCATTTTTTGATTGTTGATTATCATAACCACCAATAAGCCAGAGCTGATTATTGAATACAGCTACTTTATGACCTTGACGTGCTGAAAAGTTGGCTGCAGCAGTTCGTTGTTTCCAATTAATTCCATCCGTGGAACTCCACACATCATTCAGCATTTCAAATCCAGCAAAGCCACCAATCACCCAAAGCTGGTTTTTAAATGATGCCACTTGGTGATATGAACGAAGAGGAAATAATGCAGCAGCGGTAACTGTAACACTGGCTCTACGATCGCCAAATTGAAGTACGTAATAACCGGGGTTGTTCAGCGTTGTCGATGTATCTATCACTGACTGATTAGCTAAAGTAGTGACCTGACCATTCGCGCACAGTGAAATATTATTGATATCGCAATTGGCCGTGTTACTGCGATAAAACCGGATACCCGTTGCCTCCTCTGGAAAATGAACTGTCGTATTTTCTACACCAATCCATGCTGACATGGTGAGCGAAGTGGGTACCGATTGAATTTTATAGTTCGCATTTGCCGCTGCGTATTGATTATCACTGGCAATTTGCGCCCCTATATCAACGCTACCAGCGCCCTTAATAGTGACAAAACCACTATCATTAATACCCGCAATCTGACTGTCAGTAGTTGTATAACTGATGCGCCCTACGCCTTGCCCGGTTGCAACATTCGTCAGAGTCTCACCAATAAATAATTCAAACGGGCCAGACTTGTTGAACGTTAATATTTGACTCGACAATTCACTGGAGCTGGATGCGCTAGTAATAACACTCGACCCCATAGAGCTAGGGGCAATGGAACTCGCAGGTTTACTTGAAAGGGCAATACTGGATTTTTGCCCAACTGATGCACCACCTCCGCCTCCGCCACAAGCCGCAATCGCCAGCACCGCCGCAAGTGTGCAAAATAATTTTATTGCTCTCATTAAATACTCCATAAATAATAACGCAAATGATTGACCGATTATTAAATTTTTTACTGCACTAGCGAGTGTGTGATGACGAAATTATCCAACAGGATATAGCCATTCGCCACATTGGATCCTTTGGAATCGAAATAGACACCCATATATTCCGCGTTGCTAATTTTTCCTGCTGGTATTGTCGTACTGATGGTATTCCACTCATCCGCCTTCAGGCGCGATGCCGGAATTCCATCCAAGATGTAGTAGAGACCTGAGCGGCTTATAAAATAAAAACCCAATTGCATTTGCCCATCATCTACATAAGCAGATGGCAGTAGCACACTCACGCTCAGCGTGCCCTTGGCCGCACAACTGCTCAGGGTTTCAGTATCCCGTACCGAAAATCCCCAAGCTGCGCCAACAGAATTCCATTGTGGAATTAGCGTTACCAGTGGACCAACACCGGCTAACCATTTCGAGGAATCCAATGGCATTTGATCTACCGTCTCTACCTTGGTGGTATAGCTCCAATCAGTGCGATCAAAATGCTGGGCAAAACATTTTTTAGTGGTGACAGGCGCACTTCCTTTAACCCAACGAATATTATCAATTTGAAAGTGCGTATTAGTTTGCTGCCCCCAGCGTGGAATTATTTGAAAGCCCATAGCGACATTGGTTATTTTCAAACCGTCGCGGATTAAATCCGCTACCGATAGCTCATAGGTTTTCCAGGTATTTAATTCATCAATCGGGATTCTCACGTCGGTTGAATAGCAAGGCCAGCCGCACTCAATGTGTACGGTGAAATCCGGATTCGCTTCCGGTGAAGCAAGCACTTTTATATCAAATATTAATTTCCCGGTGGCATATGCACTCATATCCACACCAGCGGGAAATGCAGCGGCCGCGCGGAAATGGGGCAAACCATTAAAATCATTATTATTGTTGTATTGGATGTCCCAGACTTTTTTATACAGGGCATCGCCACTGTCAATAATTTTTTGTGAAACCAACGCACCGTCAGATCCGAAAGGTACTTCGTAGTATATATTTGAGTTGACTTTTTGTTGCTCAAACACCGAAGGCTCTTGCCAATTGGGACAAGTCTCATCAATAAATACCGCACCTTCAACAGAAGCGCAGGTCATTACCATCGCCCCTGATGATAGACTGGAATTATTGGAGCTGCGAGAAAGGCTGGAAACAGCTGTATTACTGGAGATAGATGCACTTGATTGGCCAGGCGTTACTGGCCCGGGAGTATTTACTTTGTCACCATTGCCACCGCAAGCAGCCAACAGCGCCGCACAAAAAGTCCAACCCACTATTCCCAACAACCGCATTACAACCCCCTGTCAAACCCCGATGAAAAATTAAAGTTCACTATGTAAAAAATCTTTAGCTTATTAATAAAAAGGCGCGGGAACTTTGCGATCTTATAACAAGATCGACAATTCCCACGCAACAAAAACATCCTGTAATTAATCCCTGAAATGAAAAATTAACTCAGAGTGCTGAGTCAATTAATTCACACTGTAATACTCCCTTCTGCCCTTTGGCCTTATCCACCACCTGCAGCTTTGAACCGCCGGACATCACGCCCATTTTTACTTCCTGCCAAACGTAATAAATTTCACCTTTTTGGGTAGTCAAATCCAAAGTTGACTTATCACCTTGTGACGTGAGGGTGTGCTTACCCGAAGGTAAATCAAATTTGAAAAAGGATTTTGGTCCAGTGGTACCTGCCAACTTCCCATTGACTGTGACTGGCATAGACAAGGCAGCACCCAGGGTTTCATTGCGGTACACATAAACCTGTGCAACTTCTGCATTGGGCTTAAACAACTTTGCCGCGCTGTCGCGGTCAACCGATGCTTTTTTAACGCTGGCGCACCCTGTTACCAAAATAATGGCAAGTAAAAGGCTTAATTTCGGTAGTAACTTAACGCTATTCATAGGCTTACTCTCGCTGGATTTGATAAAGATCGACTTAAAAAATGACGGCTGTCGAGCTAAAGACACACAGAGGGAGAAACACCTCCATTGCTGCGATAAAAAATACATAAAAAATGCTGCATCCAATGATGTATTGGACACAGAAGGAACATAAAACCGCACTAGCGATTACTGGTGCAACGTATAAATCTTCGATCCAGCATCGATATCGAGCGTCAAACCAAGCGATTGCGCCAATGCACGTAATGAGGTTTGTGGATCGGCTAATTGAATGACGGCGGTAATTTCCATCTGCCCCAGTGCGGGGTCAGCTAATTGAATGGGATTGGGTAGGTAACGGTTTAATTCGTCTATTACCACCTGCAACCTTTGCCCTTTAAATACCAATTGTTTTGTTCGCCAAGCCAGAGCGCTGCGGGGATCAACCGTTTCGGGAGTCTCACCTGCCAGCGCACGAGCGAGGGTTAGGCGCTGATTCGCCTGCAGTATGGCGGCAGGGATAAATTGCTCTGCTGCAACTGGCTGCGCACCCAACCCGACCTGACCTTCAACGACGGTTACCTGTACATCTGACACCGTACGATGAACAGAAAAATGCGTCCCTAACACTCGCACCATTCCCGCTTGAGTAACAACATCAAAAGGTCGATTCTCTTTCTTAACATCAAAAAAAGCTTCACCTTGCAACAACTCAATGCGGCGCTGTTTTTTATCGAAGGTAATCTCAACAATAGTGTTGGTATTCAACACAATATGGCTGCCATCATCCAATAACTGTTCTTGCTGCTCACCTTTGGCGGTTTGGTAGCGATAGTGTTGGCCATCCAAGTCGGAATAAGAAAAAAATGCCCAGCAGACTATCACCAGTAAACTGCAGGCGACTGCCCAGCCTTGCCATGCAGGAATAGACCAACCAGCTCGGTCCGGTGCATCTTGCACCTGGGCGAGTACTGCACCACGCTGCCACAATTGCTCCGCTTTAACATAAGCTGCTTGATTAACAGGAGACAGTGCGAGCCAGGCAAAAAACGCTTTCTCCTGCTCTGCAGTGAGCTGCGGGGAATTTAATAATGCCAGCCACTGGATAGCATCCTCTTGCGCTTGTGCGGCTGCGGTGTGATTCTTGTTCATCATGTACGCGCCTCCGCAAGGACTTCGCGTAAATATTTCAGCGTCTTAATAATATGCTTTTCCACCGTACTTTCCGGAATACCTAACAACGCACTGATCTCTTTGTAAGATTTTTCCTGCACACGGCTCAGCAAAAATGTCTGCCGATATTTAGCTGGCAATTGCTCCAGCGATTGCTCCAAACGTGCCAAATCGCGGTCGGCAGATACAGAGCGCTCCGGGCACAAATCATAGGTGGCATCCGCATCCTGACCTGCCACATAACGATTATGATGTTGTTGTTTACGAATACGGTTCAATGCCAGATTGGACGCCGTCTGGTAAAGATAGGCTTTTGGATTTTCAAGGCTGTCGATATTGTCGGCGCGCAGAATATTGTGAAAGGCATCCTGCACTATATCTTCCGCATCCTGCTGCGACTTTTTAAACTTGAGCGCGATCAAGCGTCGTAAATCCGATTGATGGGATTCAAATAGAGAAATTAAAAAGTGTGGCGCCTTCATTTAAAAATCAAATCCAAGCTTGCCCACAATTGACCGTCCTTGCGCAGGGTTGAATCGCGTACCACCCAAAATTGAGGTGTAGTAATACTCATCAAACAGATTGTTTACAACCAATTGGAATTGATTGGATGAACCCAAAAACTCAAAATGATATGTCAAGCCAAGGTCAACCGTGGTGTAAGGATCAAGTACAAAGAATTCTTCACCTGCATTTTCTTCAGTATCCAAGGCCAAACCGGTGCCATAGGTCATACGCTCACCGACATAACTAACCCCACCACTGATATCAAGATTGGTCAGCAGCCGATAATGTGCAAATAAACTCGCCACTTGCTTTGCGGCCAGTGCCGGCACCTTACCCTTATCTTCACCCGATACAATTTTCGGATCGATCAATGAAAATGCACCCATCACATTCAAGCGAGAAGATGCTTGCAGGGTGATATCAAAATCCAACCCTCGCGTATTTTGTTGATGGGCTTGCAAGGCGGTGCGATAACCTTCAATCACTTTCACATCCACAATATTTTTTTTATCGATATCAAACAGGGCAACGCTGGACAAGAGGCGGCCATTCCACAGCTGCGATTTAACACCCAGTTCGACTTGATCTGACAACTCCGGGTCGGCCGCACGCGAACCTATATCATCGAGACGATAATTAGCACGTAAGGCTTCACTGTAATTGATAAAGAGTGAATGGTTTTCGTTGGGCTTAAATACCAAACCCGCTTGCGACGAAAAATGATTGTAGGTTTGCAAGGGGGTAAACTCATACTCGCTAATATCGGTATAGTCGCCGCGAATACTCGCATAACGTGTGCCCAGCGTTGCAATCCACTTTTCGTTTAATTCAATATTATCTTGCAAATACAATCCGTAATCATCGTAGAGCAAGCGCTGCTCTTGCGCCGTTAATTCGCCGCGTGTTTGGGTAGAGCCCAGCATAGTATCTACAATTTCAAAAAAGGCCCAATCCAGTTCGTCAACAGACCAAAATTGTCCCGGCAGTAAATCCCGTTTTTCAATGACGTATTTTTTATAGATATCCTGACGATACCAATCAGCACCTGCAGCGAGGCGATGGGTCAGCGAACCAGTATCAAATGCGCCCACTAATCTTAAGCTGGCATTGTTAACTGTTTCATCGCCCTCTTCATCGTATAGGCTGCGAATATTACCCAGTGAAAAAACGCCATCGCCTATTTGTGGATGAAAAATTAACGGCACACCAACTTGACCGCCCAACGTCAATAAATAAAAGTCATTGCCCAACTCATTGCGATCCAGCAACACATCCGTTGTTGTAATAACTTCACCACTGGTTCTTACGCCGACGCGCTGCTCATTCAACCAAAAATACTTTGCTGTCAACTGCCAATCAGTAGAGAAAGAATGATTCAATTCAGCGTGATACAAATTAAACTCACTGCTAAATTCCGGACGCGCCTGCGCGGCTAATTGTTCGAGTGTTGCGCCGGTAAATGGACCCGAGGGATTTAGTACTAAAAAATCGCGCCCCAATTCCTGCCGGGAAAATTGAAATTCATAACCTACGTCGATGCTGGTATCACTACCTAATTGCCAGGTCAACGAAGGGGCAACTAACTCACGGTGGATATTGTCCAACTCGCCTGATTCAGCCTGTTCATCAACCGACACAACCAAACGTGCATTGATATCCGCCATTAATGGCTCTGCCAGATTCAGGTCCAGGCTCGCGCTTCGCTGCCCAAATGATCCACCACTCAAACTAGCGCGCAAAAATGTTTCCGCTTGCGGGGATTTTCGCACCACATTAACAATACCGCCCGGCTCAGCCTGGCCATATAAAAGTGTCGATGGCCCTTTAAGCACCTCCACCTGCTCTATATTGAACGGTAAAATTTTTACCCCCGTCGTATCGCTTAACCGAAAACCATCCAGATATATGGCATGCCGTTGAAATCCACGGATAAATGCATCGTCATTACTATCGGCCAACCCATCACCCGGTGTTATGCCACTGGCGTATTTGAGTAGACCACCCAGCTCGCTCGGCTGTTGATCTTCCAGTAATTGTTTGGGAAGAATGTTGATAAAACGCGAAGAGTCGAAATAAGCAATACCACCGTCGATTTGTGAATTCGCAATCGTGTGGTAGCGGAACGGCAAGCGTGTACTGGTGACGATAACCTCTTCAATAGGAGCCGGAATAACAGAGTCAGAGGGAGATAAAAGCGGTGGCGGCGTGGGTTTAAGAATCTTGGCGCGAATGTAATAGGTACTGCTATCTGGTTGGAATTGATATTCCAAAGGTGTATTCGCGAGCAAATTGCCCAAGGCGTTTGCCACCGGCTGCGAGCCCACAATCGGTGTAGAGCGATGCCCCTTGATCAGCTGGTTGTCAACCACAATCGAAATATTCGCCTGGAGCGCAAACTCAATCAGCGCGGATTGCAGCGATTGACCCGGTAAATCAAAGTAAATCGTAGTCGTCTTAGGTGCTATGGGGGCGGCGCAAGCGGCTTTCACTACCAGGAAAAAGGAAAGAAACACACAGGCTAATTGACTGGCTAAAAAAGGATCCGTCTTTTTCATTATTCTATTAATACACATAAGAGGTGAAATTTTGACCATTATGCTATTAGAGACGCCAAATTGCGATGATCATTTTCACGGAAAAAGCATATTCTGCGCCATTAAATCACCGCATACCGAGTTATATACTTCTTGACTATAAGATGCCATTGGGCGATCCTTAGTGCGACAAGTATGCAGGCTGATTTTTTGCCGTGACTTATCCGTAATCCACAAGTGAACATCCTTGGCAAACATAAGCAAAAAAGTGCTGCTGTAGCCGAAACCCGCTAGAGTAAAAGCTCCATCACATAAGAAGATATAACCCAAATGACTCAACTCCCTGCGCAAAGACTGTCCGTTGTTGAAAAAGTTGGCTATAGCCTCGGCGACCTGGCTGCCAACCTGATTTTCCAAACCCTGCTCACCTTCCTCGCGTTTTTCTATACCGATGTGTATGGAATTTCAGCGGGCAAAGCAGCCACTATCATGGCGATTGGCGGTATGTTTGGTGCCTTTTTCACCCCGGTGATGGGGATAATTGCCGACCGAACATCCACTCGCTGGGGTAAGTTCCGCCCCTGGTTACTCTGGACATCTATCCCCTTCGGCGCAGTGGCTTTACTCGCGTTTAGCACGCCCGACTTCGATGAAAACGGCAAAGTCATTTACGCCTTTGTCACCTACATTTTGTTGTTGATTATCTACGCCGCGAACAACCTGCCCTACTCTGCGCTGAGCGGAGTGCTGACCGGCAATATGTCAGATCGCAATAGTCTGTCTTCCTACCGGTTTGTTGCGGTGATGGTCGCGCAATTTATTATCCAAGTGTTGTTATTGCCGCTGGTATTAATTCTGGGCGATGGCGATAAAGCGGTGGGTTTCCACAACACCATGTTGCTGTTTTCGATTGTTGGCACCGTGTTTTTCCTGATTGCTTTTGCCACAACCAAAGAAAGAATTTTACCTGTTGTTGCCGGACGTAACTCGATCGCCCAAGATGTTTCCGATCTGTTTAAAAACCTGCCCTGGATTGTGATGCTGGTAGTGACTGTGCTGGTCTTTATCACTCTCGCACTCAAAGGCGGCATGTACATATTTTATTTTGAAAATTATTTGAATGAAGCCAAGCTCGCAGAGTTCCTGCAAAACATCGGCTTCAATGGCTTTATCGCTGGACTCAATCACGGCCTGACCAGTATCGGCCTGTCGGAGTTCCAATGGCCGAAAGATGCACCTACTTCGGCATTCAGTTTGTTTAACGCCTGCGGCATTATCATGATGATTATCGGGATTGGTTTCTCCAAAAACCTCGCCGATAAATTTGGTAAACGCAATGTCTTCGGCGGCGCGCTCTTTCTATCGACCTTGTTTGTATTAGCGTTTAAATTTTTCTCTGCCGAAAGCATCGGTATCGTGTTCGTATCGCAAATCCTGCACGGCTTTTTCTACGGTGTAACCATTCCTCTGCTATGGGCGATGATTGCCGACGTAGCCGATTACTCCGAATGGAAAAATAATCGTCGCGCCACAGCAATTGTATTCTCCGCAATGATTCTCGGCCTCAAAGCGGGCTTAACTATCGGTGGTTCATTGGTCGCAGGTTTGCTCGCGTATTACGGCTATGAAGCCTCACTGCCAATGCAAAACCCTGAAACTATCGAAGGTATTAAAACGGCGGTGAGCGTGTTTGCATCCCTGCCATTCTTTGCTGCTGTTGCCTGTATGTTCTTCTACGCTATCAACAAGCCCCTGGAAACACAGATTGAAGCCGACCTGAATGCCCGCCGCAAATCGGCAGGCCAATAATTGTTTTAACAAACGATTGTTGTGATAAGTAAATGTTTGAAATGAAGTAGAGAGAATATTGTATGGCAGAAGAATTTTTAGCACCGGAAGTAGTTGCCGACTTAAAAGCACGCGCAATTTCCCAACCGCTGGTTGAGCACATCTACACTGCTGACCCGTCAGCGCATGTGTTCAACGGCAAGATTTATATTTATCCATCGCATGATATTGAAGCGGGCATTCCGTTTAACGATAACGGCGATCATTTCGGGATGGAGGATTACCACGTAATTTCTCTTGATTCCCCCGATAGCCCCGCAGTGGATAACGGTGTTGCCCTGCATGTAAAAGATGTGCCCTGGGCCAAACGCCAAATGTGGGCTCCGGACGCCGCGCATAAAAATGGCAAATACTATTTATATTTTCCAGCAAAACGCGCAGACGGCATTTTCCAAATCGGCGTAGCGGTAGGTGATTCACCTGTCGGTCCATTTAAAGCAGAACCCGAAGCCATCAAAGGCAGCTATTCAATTGACCCTGCTGTGTTTGAAGATAATGACGGTGCACACTACATGTACTTTGGTGGTATTTGGGGCGGCCAGTTGCAAAATTATCGCAACAACCAATACGACGCAAACCGCGGCGAACCTGCAGACAACGAACCAGCACTCGGCCCCATCATCGCGCGCATGAGCGATGACATGAAAGAGTTCGCCGAAACACCGCGTGAAATCCAGATTCTCGATGAAAATGGCCAACCATTGTTAGCAGGCGATCATGACCGCCGCTTCTTTGAAGCCTCCTGGATGCACAAATACAATGGCAAATATTATTTCTCCTACTCCACCGGCAACACCCACTTTTTGTGTTACGCCACCGGTGATAACCCCTACGGCCCCTTCACTTACCAAGGCCGTATTCTGGAGCCAGTGATCGGTTGGACGACGCACCACTCAATCGCGGAATACCAGGGGCAGTGGTATTTGTTCTATCACGATTCGATTTTATCCAAGGGCATCACTCACCTGCGCTCGGTGAAGATGGCCCCGCTGAATTACAACGCAGACGGCAGTATTCAAACCATTGTTCCCTATCGCGACTAATAGGGGTAGAATGCCGCCACTCGCTACTTGACGTGGGACGTTCGCAAGAACAACTCTTCAGGAGCGAACGGGGTCGATTTGGATTCGACGCTGGTGACAAAGTCTTAGGTGCATGTCGTGAGGGTAGCCAATCACGTAAATCCAAAGCTGCAAACTTACAGTTGCCAATGATGACAACTACGGTGCCCAATTAGCTGCGTAAGCAGCTTTTGAAAGCATCTTTAGCGGTTCGCCGCTAACGGTCTTTAACAAGGTGCCAGTACCGCGTTAACGCCCGTCATATAGAACTGGATCGCAGTGAAGCCTGCCTGGGGTGGATCAGCTAAAACTTATCAGGATCGCGCTTTACGTCCCGCCCGCTGGGCTGTAATTCGCTAAATCAATAGGCGGTTCTAAACATGTAGAGCCGAGGATGGAGTGCTGGCGGACGGGGGTTCAAATCCCCC
>NZ_JBRFPI010000060.1:0-15859 GCF_053579595.1 Cellvibrio sp. | reverse complement strand
GCGCCAATCTGTTAGTTGATGTAACCGAGAACCACGTCCACCTGCAAGAATTACCGCCAATGTTTCTCGCGTAAGGCGACTAACAAAACGACCCGATGTTGGTGTGCTCATTACTACTTGTTCCTTATGGCTATTGTGTCTGAACGATGAATTTTGTGTGACGGTTATGTGTAGAGTAAGAGCAATATCAATGCCAATAAATTGATCTGGCGCAAACTCAAGCGAAACACAAAATTTTTTATGGTGCATTTAATAACGCACACTTGCTCGCTTTAAATGCAAAGCCAAGTGTAGCTACAAGTTTGGCACCGAATCTGCAAATGTCTTTCACGGATGTTATTTTTTTGCAAAAAAATGGTGCAACAAAAGAAAGCGATAATGGCTAAGCTAGTAGAGCGTGGCCATATGACAATTTTATGTAGCCCGAAATCGGGCATAATCAGCAATATGCAAAATCAAGTGCCAAAATAATCACTTAGGAATCGATTCAATGTTGAATGTGAAGCAGGACAAACCCTTATCCCACGAGATGTTGCGCATAGTTACCGCTACCCACCACGACCCTTTTGAGGTGCTTGGACGCCATCCGTTAGGTGCCAGCTCAACGGCAGCAGCAGACACCTTTGTGCGTGTTTACTTACCTGGAGCCCGGACCGCGACTTTAGTGATTAATGAGCAGCATCATGCACTGAAACGCATTGAGGGTACTGATTTTTTTGAATGGTACGGTTTAGCCAAAATATTACCTGATCATTATTTGGTGCAGTGGTACGACCGCCACAACACGATGCACACTGAATTTGACCCCTACTCCTTTGCACCACAATTGGGCGATATTGACATGCACCTCTTTGCTGAGGGGCAACATTGGAACATCTATCAACACTTGGGTGCGCACCCGCGCACAGTTGATGGCATCGAAGGTGTGTTATTCGCCACTTGGGCGCCCAATGCCGAGCGCATCAGTGTGGTGGGTGATTTTAATGATTGGGATGGTCGCCACCATCCCTTGCGCGTACGAGGCGGCAGCGGCCTTTGGGAGGTGTTTATTCCCGGGATTAAAGCAGGAGCGCTCTACAAATTCGAAATCCGCAACCGGGCGACCGGTGCCGTTTTCCTTAAGTCCGACCCTTACGGCCAAGCATTTGAATTGCGTCCCCTCACCGGCTCAATAGTTAAAGCTCCGTCCGAATATGAATGGCAGGACGGAGACTGGCTGAACAAACGTGCCCACTGGGATTGGCAATCATCGCCACTCTCGGTTTATGAGATGCACCTCGGCTCCTGGCGCAGGGGATGGGTAGGCGAGTTTATGAATTATCGCGAACTCGCACATCAAGTCGTCGACTATATAAAGCCGCTGGGATTTACCCATATCGAAATTATGCCGGTCAGTGAACATCCACTAGATGACTCATGGGGATACCAAACTACTGGCTACTACGCCCCGACCAGTCGCTTTGGTACGCCAGATGATTTCCGCTACTTTGTCGATTATCTCCATCGCCACAATATCGGGATTATTCTCGATTGGGTGCCTGCACATTTCCCGAAAGATGCACATGCCCTCGCCCGCTTTGATGGTTCAGCGCTTTATGAGCACGAAGATCCACGCTTGGGCGAGCACCGCGATTGGGGCACCTTGATTTATAACTATGGGCGCAATGAAGTGCGCAATTTTTTATTGGCTAACGCGCTCTTCTGGTTGAAGGAATATCACCTTGATGGTTTGCGGGTTGATGCTGTCGCTTCCATGCTGCATTTGGATTATTCGCGCGAGCCAGGTGAATGGATACCAAATATTCATGGAGGCAATGAAAATCTTGAGGCCATGTCGTTTTTGCAAAAGCTGAATGAGGTTTGCCACGGGCAACACCCCGGCGCGTTGGTAATTGCAGAGGAATCTACTGCCTGGCCGCAAGTCACTCGCCCCACCTGGGTAGGAGGTTTGGGCTTTTCAATGAAATGGAATATGGGGTGGATGCATGACACCCTGGATTACATCAGCAAAGATCCTATTCATCGCCAGTATCACCACAACCAATTAACGTTCGGCATGATGTACGCCTTTACCGAAAACTTTATGCTGCCGTTCTCGCACGATGAAGTGGTGCACGGCAAAGGCAGCATGATCAATAAAATGCCCGGCGATGATTGGCAAAAATTCGCTAATTTGCGCTTGCTTTACACTTACCTGTTCACTTATCCCGGCACTAAATTATTATTTATGGGTAGCGAATTTGCGCAATGGAGCGAGTGGGCACAAAGCCGCACGCTCGATTGGAATTTACTCGACTACGCGCCTCACCAAGGTATGCATGCATTAGTAAAAGATTTAAACCATTGCTACACCAGCATGCCGTCACTTTATCAACGTAATTTCCGCGGCGATGGTTTTGAATGGATTGATTGCCATGACAGCACGCAATCTATCGTGAGTTATATTCGTAAGAGTGATCACGACTTCAGTATCGTCATCTTGAATTTCACTCCGGTAACACGGACCAACTATCGCATAGGTGTACCCCTGGCCGGGGCTTATCATGAAATTTTAAATTCTGATTCAAGCTTTTATGGCGGTAGTAATTGGGGTAACTCCAATCCCATTTATTCGCAACCCGTGCCCTGGATGAACCATCAACAATCACTTGAAGTCAATTTGCCGCCTTTAGGTGCATTGATTATTAAACTTGCATAATTGTTACGAAGAAGGATCACTCATGCAGAAAATTTTATTTGCAACTAGTGAAGTTTATCCGCTAATTAAAACTGGGGGGCTTGCTGATGTAGCAGCAAGCCTGCCGCGTGCACTGTTAAAACTGGGGCAAGATGTAAAAATATTACTCCCAGCCTATGCCAGTGTAATGGAGAAAGCCAAAAGTATCGGAGTCAAAGAAGTTGCGCAATTCGAAATAGAGGGTTACTCAATCTCATTGAAACAAACTCGCTTACCCGGGACAAAGGTGACTGTTTGGCTGGTTGATATACCTGAATTTTTCGAACGCGAAGGCAATCCCTATTGTGGCCCTGATGGGAATGACTGGTTTGATAATCATAAACGCTTTTATGTATTTGCCAGGGTTGCCGAACTCATTGCCTTAGACCAGCTGGGATTAATTTGGCAACCGACAATTGTGCATTGCAACGATTGGCAAACAGGTTTGATACCTGCATTGCTTTCCCTCCACCCCAACCACCCTGCCACAGTGTTTACCATCCACAATTTGGCGTATCGTGGCCTATTTTCCTATCAAGCCTTTGCTGAATTAAATTTGCCTCCGGTATTTTGGCATCACGAACGATTGGAGTTTTATGGGCAAATGTCATTTATAAAAGGTGGGCTGGCTTTTGCAGATTTCATCACCACCGTCAGCCCTAGTTACGCAAATGAAATTCAACGTCCGGAATTTGGCAATGGCTTGGATGGATTAATACGTTATCGCAGCGATGCGGTTGCTGGTATTTTAAATGGCGTAGATACCGATGAATGGAATCCGGGAACTGACCCTCATTTAGCCTGCAACTATAACCGTCGCACCCTTGGCAATAAAACCAAAAACAAACTGGCACTGCAAGAAGAGCTTGGCCTTGCAGTGAGTTCTGAAATCCCTTTGCTCGGGTTTGTTGGCCGACTAGTTGACCAAAAAGGCGTGGATTTAATTCTGGAACAAATGAATCAGTTGTTAACGCTTAATTGTCAATTAGTCATTTTGGGAAGTGGATTCCCGCATTACGAAAAAGCGTTAAAAAACATTGCCGAACAATACCCACAAAAAGTTGCTGTCACACTGGGTTATAACGAATCCTTTGCGCATCGTATTGAAGCGAGTAGTGATATTTTTCTGATGCCGTCCATCTTTGAGCCTTGCGGCTTAAATCAATTATACAGTTTGCGTTACGGCACGCTGCCCGTTGTGCACGCCGTTGGTGGGCTACGCGATACCGTTTTTGAACAGACGTTAGAAAGTGAGTCAGTCGAGGCTAATGGTTTTGTGTTTCACGGTGCCACTGCAGGAGAACTATTTGCTGCAATTCAACGCGCTATTTCGATCTTCAAGCAAAAAGATCGCTGGAAGCAGCTGCAACTGAATGCGATGAGTAAAGACTTTTCATGGGATGCTAGCGCCAAAGAATATTTGGCGATTTATGAGCAGATTGTTTCAGCCTGAATCCGTGATTAAAAATGGGCATTGCTGCCCATTTTTTACATCTGCATTTACAGCGTAGGAATTGCTGCGAGCAGCTGCCGTGTGTATTCCTGTTGTGGTGCGGAAAATAACTGCTCCGTTATCCCCTCTTCAATTAACTTCCCTTTCTGCATAACCACTACGCGATCACATAGGTAGCGCACAACAGACATGTCGTGTGAGATAAACAGCATCGTCAAATTGTGTCTTTGCGTTAACTCCAATAGCAATGCCAATATTTGCGCACGGATAGTTACATCCAGCGCTGATACCGGTTCGTCAGCAACTATTAGTTTTGGTTTCAATGCAATCGCACGCGCGATAGCGATACGCTGACGCTGACCACCGGAGAACTCATGGGGATATTTGCGGATAAAACGCCGATCCAAACCGACATCATCCATTAGCTCATTGACTTGATCTAAGACAGTTGACTTGGTAGCAAGGCCGTGCACCAGAAGTGGTTCAGCCAGCGCGTCAAATACGGTCATGCGTGGGTTTAGCGACGCATAAGGATCCTGGAAAATCATTTGAATGTCGCGGCGCATTCCTGTGAGATTCGCGGGCGACAAACCTAATAACTCGCTCCCATTAAAAATCACTTCGCCTGACTGCGCATTCACCAAACGAATAATACTTCTACCCAGGGTAGACTTTCCCGAGCCTGATTCACCAACCAGCCCAAGTATTTCTCCGCGATAGATAGTAATGCTTACATCATCAACACCACGTGCAAATTGTTTGATGCGATTAAACAGGGAGTCTACCTGTGACGCATAACCCACTTGAAGGTTTTTTACATTCAATAGCGGTGGTTCATCCAATTTGGCAGCACTGGCAACAGGTTTTGCTGTGGTTAGTACAGCACTAAGCAGTTTTTTGGTGTATTCCTGAGTTGGATTTTTAAATATTGCTTCGGTTGTGCCCTGCTCTACCAAGCGCCCCTTTTCCATTACCAGCACATCGTCTGCCATTTGCACTGCCACACCTAGATCGTGGGTAATAAAAATAACAGCCAGGTTATGGCTTTTTTGGAGCCCCTTAATAAGCGCGAGAATTTGTGCCTGAACAGTGACATCCAATGCAGTCGTGGGCTCATCTGCAATCAGTATTTCTGGCTCCGCTAGAAGCGCCATGGCGATCATAACGCGTTGACGCATACCGCCTGAAAATTGATGCGGGTATTCATCGATGCGTTTGGTGGCGTCCTGAATGCCGACCTCAGCCAGTGCGGCGATTGATTTTTCCCGCGCCTCTTTTTTACTCATCTTTTTGTGTTGCAGTAAGACTTCGATAAGTTGATCCGCAATCCGCATATAGGGATTCAAGCAGGTCATCGGGTCTTGAAAAATCATCGCAATTTTGTGCCCACGCACATGGCGCAGTTCTGATTCAGACATTTGCAATAAATCTTTGCCATGAAACAGTGCGCGGCCTGATTCAATTTTCCCCGGGGGTGACGGAATTAATCCCATCAACGCATAACAGGCGACCGACTTGCCTGAACCTGACTCACCCACAATGCCCAATACCTTTCCTGGTTCAAGTGCAAAACTTAAGTTTTCCACTGCAACTGTTTGTCCATTGCGGGTATTAAACAATACACGCAATTTTTCAACACTGAGTAATTTTTCGCTGGTCATGAGTTAATCCTTTGATGCTCGTGGATCAAGTGCATCGCGCAAGCCATCGCCGAGAAAATTGAGTGAAAACAAGGTGATTGTTAAAACAAGACCGGGGAAAATCAGCAACCAAGGATATTCTTCCATCGTTTCCACCCCACCAGAAATTAACGACCCCCAAGAGCTTGCAGGTGGCTGAATTCCCAAACCTAAAAAGCTTAAAAACGATTCCAATAAAATAACACTGGGAATCGTAAGCGTGGTGTAGACAATTACGGGTCCGAGGACATTCGGGATTAAATGCCGAGAAATAATTCGCCAGGGCGATAATCCCATTGAAATCGCTGCTTCGACAAATTCTTGTCGTTTGATGGTTAATACTTGCCCTCTAACAATTCGCGCCATAGTCAACCACTCAACTGCGCCAATTGCCAAGAACAGTAGCAACATACTGCTGCCAAAAATTACAGTAAGTAAAATAATAAAAATCGTGAACGGTAATGCATAAAGTGCATCAACGATCCTCATCATCACCGCATCAACACGCCCACCCATAAAACCAGCAATAGCACCCCAGAGTACGCCTATCGTTAATGCTACTGCTGTCGCAATAAAACCAACCATTAAGGAAATACGGCTGCCGTACATAATGCGGGTTAGTTGGTCACGACCTAGTGCATCAGTCCCCAACCAGTGAGTTGCAGAGGGAGCTGAAGCTCCCAAATCCAGATTCTGTTCCTCGTACGAATAAGGTGCAATCCATGGTGTCAGTAATGAAATCCCAATGATAAAAAGCAATATAAACAAACTAATCATTGCCATTTTATTATTGCGTAAGCGTTCAAAAGCATCCTCAGCCAGAGAGGTGCCTTTTTCCACATGGTGCAACTGAGTAGATGATTCAATATTTGACACTATCAATTCCCCCCCAGCAGTTCTTGACGCATTTTAGGATTTAGCCACACAAGGATTATGTCGGCTAGGAGATTAAAAATAATAATGAGTGCTGAGAAAAAAATGGTGAAGCCCAAGATCATGGTGTAGTCACGATTAAATGCGGCAGTGACGTAAAACCGCCCCAAACCTGGAATCTGAAAAATAGATTCAACAACAAAAGAGCCCGCTAACAATCCTGCAATCGCTGGCCCTAGAAATGAAATCACTGGCGTTATGCCACCACGCAACGCATGTACAAAAACAATACGCGTAGTGGAGAGACCTTTCGCGCGCGCGGTACGAATGTAATCTTGTGACATAACTTCCAACATTCCACCACGGCTGATACGTGCAATATAGGCAGCGTAAGCAAAACCCAGTGTAATGGACGGGAGAACTTTATCGCCAGGAATTTGCCCCCAGCCAGCGACTGGAAACCACCCCAACCAAATTCCAAAGACTAATAACAAAATCGGCCCCAATACAAAGGTTGGCATGCATATTCCAATCATCGCCGATGACATAGGAATATAATCCTGCAAACTATTGGGTTTTAATGAAGCCAGTATGCCAGCGGAAAGGCCCACAATTAACGCAAAGACAATTGCATAAAATGATAATTCAAGTGTCGCTGGAAGACCTGCGATAAGAAGGTCATTAACGCTGTGGGTAGGATATTTAAATGAAGGTCCCAAGTCCCCTTGCAATAGATTGACGAGATAATCGATATACTGTTGCCATAATGGATCATCCAAATGATATTGTTCATTTAATTTTTTCATTACTTCAGCGGGCACCGCTCGATCTTTATCAAAGGGTCCGCCCGGTGCCGCACGCACCATAAAAAATGTGGCAGTAATTACTAATAATAAAACCGGTATGGCTTGCAACAATCGTTTTACAATAAAAATCAGCATGCCAACCTCATTTTTTACTGGATTCGAGATAGATGTATTTATAAGGGTGATAGTCCATAATATTCATGTAATATCCCTTAACATCAGTCGATAAAAGATTGTTAGTTGAATAGTTGTAAATGGGGATGAACGGTACTTCATCCACTAAAATCTGTTCAGCTTGTTGGAGCAAGTCGTAGCGCTCATCCCGATTTTTGGCGGATGTTGCAGCACGAATTAGCTGATCATATTTTTTATTTGACCAGCCGGTTCTATTGTTTCCGCCGTCAGTAATAAATACTTCCAAAAATGTATTGGGATCAACATAATCTCCAACCCATGCCATGCGTGCGACTTGATAATTCAGCAATTTTTGATTATCCAAAAATACTTTCCACTCCTGATTTTGCAATGTCACATTAAGGTTGAGGTTTTTCTTCCACATTTGTTGGACGGCTTGAGCGATCTTCTGATGATCTTCGGACGTGTTGTATATAAGTTCTATCGGTGGCATCCCTTCTCCATTTGGATAACCTGCCTCAGCCAATAGTTTGCGTGCCATTTCAAGATCGTAGGTCATTTTGGCTTTTGCTGTGTAGCCCAAAACATCTGGCGGGGTAAGAGAGTACGCTGGGAGCTGTTGACCTTTCGTAACATTTTTAGCAATTGATTCCCGATCAACTGCGTAAGCCAATGCTTTGCGTACACGCACGTCATTCGTCGGCGGTTTAGTGACATTCAATATGTAAAAATAAGTAGCTAGATAGGGAAATGTCACGTACTCCGGATCACTGGCTTTTTTGTATTTTTCTATCTTGGCAATAGGCATCCATTCCGTTTTATGCAGCTGCCCTGCTTTAAACATTCTTTCCTCCGCCAACAATTGCTCCACAGGATAAAAGCGTATTTCTTTAAGCTTGACCATTTTTGCATCCCAATAATAGGGATTTGGCGTGACGGAAAATACTTTCCCGGGCGTCCATTCATGAATAACAAATGGGCCGTTACCGACAAAATTCTCCGGTCTTGTCCAAGTTGAATCTCTTTCATCGATAGGAGCAAATTTGCGAATGGTATCAGTATCAACAGGAAACATACTGTGGTGGTCGAGCAGCTGAAGAAAATAAGGAGTAGGGTTTTCCAGTTCAATTTGTAGTGTGTTGTCGTCCAGTGCTTTGACTCCAACATCAGAGAAACTTTTTAGCTCTTGCCTAAAGAACTTTTCTGCGTTTTTTATAACAAAAAGAGATTCTACATATTCATTCGCCAATCCAGGCATTAATGCTCGGTGCCAAGACTTGGCAAAATCATTAGCGATTAACTTTTTCCCATTAGACCATTTAGCATTTTCACGTATATGAAAAGTATAAATTAAACCGTCATCGGATATGCGCCAATAATCTGAAACGCCGGGCACAATCTCCAATGTTTCTGGGTGTTTCGCTACTAATCCTTCAAATAATGCCATCTGTAAACGGTACTCTGGCATTCCAGTTGTTGTATGTGGATCAACCCCCGAAGGTTCAGTGGCATTGCTTATGTGCATTATTTGCTGTTCGGTGCCGATATCCACCAGACGTTTGCGATCACCACAACTCACAAATAAAAGTAAACAGACACAAACAACAAAAAGCCGGACGCTTTGTTTCATAGCAAAAACACCAGATTAATATTTGATATAGAACATCCACCACTCCCCCTCAAAAAACCACATCAGGACTGGGATAAAGCCGATATTACTGCATGGTAGTACAGTTTAGAGGACAAACAAAGCATCCAAAAACCTTTATTTTTTAAGCACTTAAGCCTATCAAAAGGCAGTTTAATTAAAGCCAAAAACGGACTTTCGTCACTATCACCCGAAGCATCAGAAGATGTTTCCCTACAAAGTTATAGATTGCTGCTAAGCTTCAGTTAAATGCACCTCGGACTGACCATAACAAGATCTGAACTATGCGAGATTATTTGCTCACTGAAGATCAGCGCGATTGCCTTCAGGAAATCACCAATGTTGCCATGGGGCAAGCCGGTTCCCATCTGGCTCGCCTGCTAGACGTTTTTGTGGTTTTATCCATTCCACATGTTAGCGTGCTCAACCCTACCGATATCGCAATGGCGCTACAATCGCTCAACCGGGAGAGCCGCAATGACATAGTGCACGGTGTGTGCCAAGGTTTCATTGGCGGCGGGATCGCTGGTGAGGCAATGCTAATATTTCACGAAACTGACTTTGATGATCTTGCCAAACTGTTGAAATATGATCGCGTTACCGATGAGCAGGCGCAGTATGAGCTGCTAATGGACACCGCTAACGTCCTAAATGGTGCATGTCTGCGGGGATTGGCGGAGCAGTTAGATACTCACTTTAGCTTTGGCCCGCCAATGCTATTGGGGCAGCACTGCAATATCACTGACTTGCTACAAAACAATAATATGAAGTGGAAACAGGCGTTAGTCGTTGAGATCAACTACTCTATTGAGAATCATAAAATTAACTGTGATTTATTATTGGTTGTAGCTGAACACTCTATTTTCGGTCTGACTGAAAAACTCAACTACCTACTCGATTAGGTTGAACCATAACGATGGCAATTAGCGAAGATCTCAGTAAAATTTTTAAGGATGTCCATTGGCAAATGGACATCCTGCAAAATATTGATGTTGGCCTTGTGGTAATGAGCCCGGACTACACGATTGAAGTCTGGAATAGTTTTATGCAAAACCACAGCGGCAAGGCTCCTGAAGACGTACTCAATAAAAGTATATATACCGTTTTCCCTGAACTATCGGAACAATGGTTTAGGCATAAATCACAATCTGTTTTTGTTTTACAAAACACCGCGTTTACCACTTGGGAACAACGCCCCTATTTATTTCGCTTCCCTCATTATCGCCCTATCACTGGCACTGCTGAATATATGTACCAAAACAGTACTATCATCCCTTTGGTTGATACCAAAGGTGAGGTGGGTCATATTTGTTTGGTAATTTATGATGTTACTGATTCTGCAGTTAATAAAATTGCACAGCAACAAGCCAACAAGCAATTGCAAAACCTTAGCCGTACAGATCACTTAACCGGGCTTTTTAATCGCGGTTACTGGGAGCTTCGTCTGATTCAGGAATTCAAACGCTACGATCGCTATGAGCAGGCATCCAGCCTGATTATGCTCGATATAGATCACTTCAAGAAGATTAATGATAAATATGGCCACACTGTAGGCGATGAAGCAATCAGAGGGGTGAGTCGCGCAATTAAAGAGCAGGTACGGGATTTGGATATTGCCGGCCGTTACGGTGGTGAAGAGTTCGGGATTGTCCTTACCAATACCAACGGTGATGGTGCCTGTGTCTTTGCTGAGCGGTTGCGCTCTGCCATTGAGCAGCTGACAATTTACACTGAGGGTCACGAAATAAAATTTACTGTCAGTTTGGGTGTGGCAGAGTTAACCGATAAAATTCATGACCATCGCAACTGGATTGAAAAGGCAGATCAAGCACTTTACAAATCTAAAGAAGGTGGCAGAAATCGTTGCACAATGCTTTCTTAACTTTCTCCTGATGGTGTTATAAAAAAGGCTCCCATAGGAGCCTTTTTTATTATGGCAGTTAAGATTATTGAACTATATCAGCTGCATCTTTCAGGAATTTTTGATAACTGGAGAAGTCATTCTTGCCGTAGATGCTACCCAATTGAGCAGTAATTGCTGTTTTTTGTTCTGGAGTTACTTTCTCATAACTACCCGGTGTTACAGCCTCTACTGCAACTACCGCCAAATCACCAGACGCTGTCATTACCTTGTCGAAGGTGGGTGAGCTTGAAGACGGTTTAGTCATAGCAAATGCATGGCGAAGAACATCTGAATCAATGTTAGCACTGCTACGTGTAACAGCTTTTACCTGCTTGAGCTCAACACCTGCGGCCTTGCTTAATTCAGAAAAGCTACCACCTGATTTTAAGTCGGCAAGCAGTTTAGTGGCTTGCTCATCAAGTAGTGTCTTGGCTTTCTGATCTTTCAAGGTATTAGTAATTTGCTCTTGAACACTGGCAAGCGGTTTAACCTGGCTAGGTTTGTAATCGGTTTTTTTCAATACAACTACATTGCTTGAATCGATTTCAATCACATCACTGCTATTACCTTCCTGCAAAACTTCAGAAGAAAAAGCAGCCGCAACTACTTTAGCATTGGCCATTAAATCTTTACCTTTGCTGCGCTCAAACAGCCCAGAGTTCTCAGCCTTAAGGTTTAGTGTTTGAGCCACTTCTTGCAAGTTTTCTGCATTGTAAGATTCTTCGCGTAATTTTTCTAATTGAACAACGAACAAATTCTCAGCTTCCGCACGCTTCAGTTGATCTTCAATGCTTGCCTTTTGCTCTTCAAATGTAGGTGGTTCAGAACCTTTTTCTGCTAAAAGTTTGATGAAATGCGTACCAGCATCAGTTTTAACAGCAGAAGAAACCTCTCCTACTTTTAATGTGGCTAGTGCTGTTTCAAATTCTACCGGGAAGGCATCACCTTTAGTGAAACCCAAATCACCGCCCTGCTCCTTACTACCTAAATCGTCAGAGAACTCTTTAGCTAATGCAGCGAAATCACCGCCAGCAGCAAGTTTATCAGCGATAGTTTTAATCTTATCCTGATTATCACCTTCTACAAGAATGTGGGCCGCTTGGCGCTCCGGTGCAGCAACAAAAGAAGCCTGGTTTTGTTCAAATTGTTTGCGTACTTGCTCTTCAGTAATGCTGATGTTTTTCATCAGATCCGCAACGTTGAGGCTGATGTAATCGACCGCAACTTGCTCTTCACTGGTGAACATTTGTTGGTTGGCATCGTAATAGCTTTGGATCTCTGTTGCATCAACCTGAAGTGTTTCACGCACTTTTGCCGCAGGCAATATAACGTACCCGAGATCGCGAGACTGAAAGCTAAGTGCAACTACATCATCCAATTGCGCTGGAGTTGCAAAAGCAGTTGCGCTTACACCCGCTTGCAGCTGATTAATGACAATTTCATCGGATAAAATTTTTGCGTAAGTGCTATGTGTATAACCCATGTTACGCAAAACCTGCTGATAGCGATTATTATCAAATGCACCAGTTTCATTTTTAAACTGGGGTGCGCTGGCAATTTGTTCGCTGAGATAAGTATTGCCAACAGCCATGCCTGATTTTCCTGCTGCTTGGGACAACACCATTCGCTGCACAAGATTATCAATTACAGGTTTACGCAAATATTCATCGGTAAGAAATTCAGCTGGTATTTGGTCGCCATAGGTATTCAGCATTTGCTGCTTTTTCATACCAATCGCTCTGGCCACATCCATTTCAGTAACTTGCTCGCCATTTACTTTGGCTGCCTGATTGGCCGATGTATCCCAATTGAATAATGCCTCAACACCCGTAAGGGCAAAAATGATCACCAAAAACCCAATCAAGATAAAAGAGATAACACCTCTGGAATTGTCTCTGAGGTTTTGTAGCATTTTAAACTCCTAGCGGGATGAAGGTGTCTTGCGCAGATAAACTGAGACTAAATAGACAACTAAATACTTAATTATTCGATGTTTGGATAAGGCAATTGGCCTTGTTTTTTAATTCACATTTTACTAAAAAAAAAGCGCACCTAGATGCGCCTTTTTATGCTTTAACATTTCAGATCTACATCTGAAAAAAGCACCTATTAGTTAACTGCATCTTTCAATGCTTTACCTGGTTTGAAGCCAGGAACTTTGGCAGCAGCAATCTTAATTTCTGCACCAGTCTGAGGATTGCGACCAGTACGTGCAGCTCTTTCTTTCACTGCAAAGGTACCAAAACCCACCAGAACCACAGAGTCACCATTTTTAAGGGCACCAGTGATACTTTCAACGACTGCATCCAAGGCACGTCCGGCAGCAGCTTTAGGAATATCCGCAGATGCGGCAATGGCTTCAATCAGTTCAGTTTTGTTCACACTTAACCCCTTTTGATTATTTGTTTCTAAAAACACAGTGCAAATTAATGTCGCTATTAATCTGCGTTACCCGTGCAGCAAATGAATTGCGATTTATACCAACAGAGCCTCAGGGGGTCAAGGAAAGCTTACAGCTTTACACAAAACCCCATCGAATCTGATCACAAAACAAGCAGGCAACACCATATCTTGAAGCAGGTCACACCCGCGCTCACCTTAGTGGGTGCTCAGGCGATTATCGCTCTCAGTGGTCTTTTGTGCGGCCTTCTCCAGCGCCCTGTATTCCTCATCACTCAATGGCTTGGGGCTGGATTGCAATGCAATGGCTAGAACCTCATCAATCCACTTCACCGGTTTGATGGAGAGATCTGCTTTAATATTGTCTGGAATTTCTTTCAAATCACGCTCATTCTCAGCTGGAATGATGACCGTTTTAATTCCTCCTCTGTGCGCAGCAAGCAGTTTTTCTTTCAGCCCACCGATACGCAACACCTCTCCGCGCAAAGTGATTTCACCAGTCATAGCAACATCTGCCCGCACCGGTATCCCCGTTTGCACTGACACTAAGGCCGTACACATAGCTATGCCCGCGCTAGGCCCATCTTTTGGTGTTGCCCCTTCAGGTACATGAATATGGATATCTACTTTTTCGTGATGATCAGGGGCAATGCCGAGTGCTTGGCTGCGCGAACGAACAACGGTTAATGCCGCCTGGATAGATTCCTGCATTACATCACCCAGCGACCCGGTTTTTATAATGCGCCCTTTACCAACAACGGCTGTTGCTTCAATTGTCAGCAGCTCCCCGCCTACTTGGGTCCAGGCAAGCCCAGTCACCTGCCCTATTTGATCCTTACTTTCTGCTTTGCCAAAATCAAATTTGCGCACACCCAGCAAATTCTCCAAAGACTCCGAGTCTATTAGATCAGCGCTGGTTTTATTGCCCTTGACATGGCGAGTTACAACTTTGCGGCAGATTTTTGCAACTTCCCGCTCCAGTCCTCTTACACCCGCTTCACGGGTGTAATAACGGATGATGTCGCGGATGGCATCGGAACCAATATTAATTTCAGTATCCTTAAGACCGTTTGCCTTCATTTGTTTTGGAATTAAGTAGCGCAATGCGATATTCAATTTTTCATCCTCGGTGTAACCGGGGATGCGAATAACCTCCATACGATCCAATAATGGGCCAGGAATATTCATTGAGTTAGATGTGCAAACGAACATCACATCCGACAAATCATAATCGACTTCGAGATAATGATCGCTGAAGTGGCTGTTTTGTTCCGGATCCAAAACTTCCAGTAATGCAGAGGCCGGATCGCCGCGATTATCCATACCCATTTTGTCGATTTCATCCAACAAAAAGAGCGGATTTCTCACACCCACTTTGGCCATCTTCTGAATAAGCTTCCCGGGCAATGAGCCTATGTAAGTTCTTCTGTGCCCGCGAATTTCAGCTTCATCGCGTACACCACCCAAGGCCATGCGTACAAACTCACGATTTGTGGCACGCGCAATCGACTCACCCAGAGACGTTTTACCTACACCCGGTGGACCAACCAAACACAAGATGGGGCCTTTTACTTTTTTGACGCGCTGTTGTACCGCGAGATATTCGAGAATGCGCTCTTTTACTTCCTCAAGTCCGAAATGATCTTTGTTGAGCACTTCTTCAGCGCGTATAAGGTCATGGCGAACTTTGCTTCTCTTGCTCCAAGGTACTTTAATCATCCAGTCGATGTAGGCGCGCAGTACGGAAGCTTCCGCAGACATCGGTGACATCATTTTTAATTTGTTTAATTCTGTGCGTGCCTTTTCTTCGGCTTCTTTAGGCATTGCAGCTGCGATGATTTTCTTCTCCAGTTCATCCGCTTCGCTAACTTCTTCACCTAATTCGCCTAGCTCTTTTTGAATAGCTTTTATTTGCTCATTTAAATAATACTCGCGCTGGCTTTTCTCCATTTGCTTTTTAACGCGACCACGAATTTTCTTCTCGACATGGAACAAATCCACTTCTGCATCCATCAGATCCAGAAGATGCTCTATGCCTGCATCTATATCAGCCATTTCCAAAATGGATTGTTTTTTGGGAAGGTCGAGCGACATGTGTGCAGCTATGGTATCCGCTAAGCGGCCAGGCTCATCAATGCCTGACAACGAGGTGATCACCTCTACAGGTACTTTTTTGCTGAGATTGACATACTGCTCAAACTGACCGATTGCAGGGGCAACCAGTGCACGAGCTTCAGGGCGTTGTA
>NZ_JBRFPI010000059.1:0-15874 GCF_053579595.1 Cellvibrio sp. | reverse complement strand
CGTCGCCCCATGTTCAAGTGGTTGATGTTCCCTATGTGTTGCATTTGTTGGATGTGGCCGGTGGGGATATGAAGGATCGCATTCAGCTCGCCAATCGGATTTTTGAAATTTCCGGTTCGAGTCTGGTGGTCGATTTGGAATTGGCGGGTTCAGTGAATGATTACCGCTTGTTGTATCGGCTGTTCACACCAACAGGTCAAACGTCCGGTGTGATTATGGAAAACCAGCTGGATAAGGTGGTCGAAAGTCTGGCCAAGGTGATCGCTGCTAAAACCGATGCGCGTTTGGAACTGTCGCATCTGAACAAAGAGTTTAATTCTAACCTTGTGGCGGAAGCTTGGGATAAATGGAGCAAGGGGCAAACGGATGCGGCTATTGCACTGTTAAAAACCGCAGTTACGCTGGAGCCGGATAACTTTCTTGCCTATCAACTGCTGATTGAATCGGAGCAGATTCAAGCGCGTTGGGCGCAGTCAAAAGATGAAGCGAACAACATTATCGCTACAGCAGGGCAGCAGCAATATAACAGGGCATATGTATTTTATTATTTGTTAGCCAGAGCTGAATTTGCGCTCGGTGATATAGAGCAGGCGCAGAAACATTTGTTGCTCGCCGGGGGCTTGGCAGAGCGTGAATTTGATAGTTTGTATCAGGCGTATATCACCAGTTTACGGGGGGATATTGCACAGCAAGCTGGCGACCTGAATGAAGCAGAGGGCTTTTATAGCAAGGCAATGGGGCACCACCAGTCTATTGCTTGCCCTATCGGTGTAAGTGTAACGCGCTTAAAATTAATCGATCTTTACCGTCATCAAAAACGAAACGACTTATTGGTTGAGCAAATGAGCCAGCTAAAAGAGTTGATAGCAAAACATAAGCTACCCATTGAGCTGCCAAATTTGATGATGAATTAACCAATTTGCGGCTGTAAACCGCCAGTTTCATAAAATTTCATAAAGTTTCATTGGTGTGAAACGCTATTGGTTAGCCAAAGTGGCCCGACAATATCTAAAGGGTTCACTTTATGGCTTCCAATCAACTCCGTTGGCGCAGTTTTATCAGCCTTTCTATTTTTCTTGGCTTAACCATTCTTTTTGTTACATCACTACTGATGTTCCTGAAGCCGCATCAGGATTTAATTGCTTTGTTGCACACTATTTTCGGTTTTTGGTTACTGCTGCTGTTGCTATGGCATGTGAAAAATAATTTCAGGCCACTTAAAAATTATCTCAAGAATAACAGTACCGCAAAAATCCATTGGGTTCCTTGGGGAAGTGCTGGGGTGTTTGTATTGCTGCTGATATTGGTTTACCACCAGGCGGCACCCTTTGTGCAGTTTTATCGCTGGGGGCAAACCCTGCGCGCGGCTACTGAAAATGCGATGAATGAACAACAGGTTTATCAAGTCCGACGCATACAGCCCGCTATCGCTAGTGGAGAGGAGTTGACGATTGAATTTCGCAAAGGCGCCTATTTTATGTGGCCCCAGTACGCCATTTGGTTGGAAACTTTGGATGGAAAATTTATCCAGCCGCTCTATGTCACTGGTAAATTAGCGGCTAATAATTTTGCCAACAAGGTGACGCAAAAAAATCCGCAGCAAGTTTTTACGGAAAACCCTTTTGCTACGGATGAGGATGGCAGTGAAAGCTTTGAATACCAGTGGGATACTGCAAGCAAAAATGATCGCATGCGGCCCGAATCGCTGCCCGTGTTTTTGCATGCGCTTGGTTTGAAATCCGCTGATGATCGAATGGTACCGGAAACCTCTACGCCCCTATTGGATGCCTATGCCGGTGCAACCATGCTGGAGCATTTTTCGTTAACGACAAAATCAGTCACCACGCTACCACAACAGTTTCGCATTCGTTTTGAAATTAACCAATCGTTTGATTTTAACGAATACTATTCCAGTGACAGTTTTCCTGATGATGCCATTTATTCTGGCGATGGCTATTCTGCCCAACCCTCGGTTGTGTATGAAGCTGTTGTGGATCGCAGAAGTGATCAACAGCTCTACCGCCTGACATTGATTGGACAGGGACATCACTCAGGGAAAGATGGAAAAATAAATCCGGATGTCAGTAAACTGACTACTGCGAAACAGATAGTGGATAGGATGATTGTGGAATTTCACAAAAATCCAATACCTAATGCCCGCTGAAAAAGCTAAGTATATTCGGTATGGCAGGTAACAGGGAAAAACCGCAGACCATGTGCATGGCCTGCGGAGCAGATGGGTTAGAACTTGTAGTTTATGGTGATCGTGTAGTTGCGTGGTGTGCCGTAGCGGTATGAACTGAAATATCCCACTTGTGAGTAGTATTTTTCATTCGTCACGTTAGCCGCGTTGAACTGAACATTCAGGTCGTCGGTAACGGCGTAGCGAGCCATCAGGCTGATCAATGCGTAGGCATCTTGAGTGAGTCTGTCGGGTTTATTTGCAGGGTTAATACCTTCTGAGTAAGTTTCGTTTTGCCAATTAACGCCGCCTCCCACCATTAACTTATCAAGTGCACCTCCGAATTGGTAAGACGTAAAAAGCTTAATGGATTTGGTCGCGTTGTCGGTGTTTAGATCGTTGCCGTTAGCATCTTCGATGGTGAATTGTGAGTAGCCTGCGCTAATGTTCCAGCCATCGATTGGTTGGCCAACCACTTCAATCTCAAAGCCTTTGCTCTGTGCGCCTTCGGCACCAATATAGGCATACATTTGCTCTGGAGTGCCGACAAAAGCGGTGTCGAGCTGCGCCAGATTGTCTTGTTGGATATCAAAGTAGGCAATGGTCGTTTGCAGGCGGTCATCGAGGAAGCGGCTCTTCAAGCCTATCTCCGCGCTTTCGCCCACCAGCGGGTCAATAAAACTCCCATCGGCATCGCGATTGTTCTGCGGTTTGAATATTTCGGTGTAGCTGGCGTAGACCCGGTGCGCATCGGTCAGGTCGTAGAGTGCACCTGCGTAGGGGATAAATTCATCTTCATTGCCGTAATCAACCACGCCGCTCCAGTCAAAACCGTTGCGTTCCCAGGTTGCTACACGTCCACCGAGAATAAATTTGAGGTTATCGGTAGCCGAGAGGCGGGTAGCTGCATAGTAACCGCGTTGCTCGGTTTCAATATCCTGGGATTGGGTGCGCTCCTCTGACCACTCAGGTTCATGCAGGTCGCCCCACGTATAAAAATTCTCCACTGGAACACAGTCGTACCCGAAGCAAGAGCCACCACCCAGAGGGAGTTGGGTAAATGTCTCCGCTGCCTGGTCGGCACGCAGCGCGCCCACGACCAGATCGTGGGTTTGGTTAAAGAGGGTGAAATCCCCTTTTAGCTGGATATCGAAGCTGTCTTGTTTGGATTCGCCATTACTGCGGTAGCGTTGGGCGTTCAGGCCGGCACCGGTTGTTTTATCCAGCGAGCCGTACACGTATAACAGGCGCGCCTCTGTTTCGTAATGCAATTTGTTGTAGTTAGCGAGCAACTCCCAGCCATTCGAGAAAGAGTGATTGATGCTGGCGAAGAAATTGGTGTTGGTTGATTCCCAGCGGTTCCAGTCCATCGCGGTGGTTTTGGATACATCCCAATCGGGTCTGGTGCCGTCGGAGAAGAAGCCGGGCAATACGCCCCATACGGTGGAGGTAGGGTCATTGTTCTGATAGCTGGCGCCCACACGCACCAAGGTCGCTTCGGTCAGGTCAGCTTCGAGTACACCGTAGAAAGTGCTTTTGTTGTCTTCGTAATAATCAACGAAAGACTCTCCGCCCAAATAGCGGCCCACTAAACGCCCACGGACGCTACCGCTTTCGTTTAATCCGCTGGATACGTCAGCTGCAAGGGTTCTTTTTTCCCAGCTGCCGGTACCTACATCCAAAAACCCGGTTAAATCCTTGCTGCTGGCGTGTTTACGCACCAGATTGATAGAGGCCGATGGGTCGCCTACAGCGGTCATCAAACCGGTTGCTCCACGTACAAATTCAATGCGCTCGTAAATCACGGTATCAGCGACGGTTTCGCCTGAATCGCCGCCCAAACTCCAGGAGGTAGGCACGCCGTCGATTTGGTAGCTGTCAATCTGGAAGCCGCGCGAATAAAAGCTATTGCGCACGTTGTCCACTTCTTCGGAGGTAACGCCCACAGCATTATTCACTGCCTCTAAAACAGAAGTGATGTTCTGATCCTGCATCCGCTCAAAGGTCAAAATTGATACTGACTGTGGTGTTTCTTCTATGGTCAGCCCCAAACCAGTTGCGGTATCCAACGTCTTGGTTTGCCCAACACTGTACTTGCCTGTCACGATGACTTCTTCGAGTGCACTTTGGTTTTTCTGGGTTGATGCATCCTTGGCAGTACCCTGCGCCAGACCTGATTGCGCGTGAAAACCCAGCAAAATGGCAGCAGAGAGAGGTAATAGCGTAAATTTCATGAGGCGCTCCAAATAGTGGACAAGACTAGAAAGAGGCGCATTTTGTCACAAATAACAATAATTATCATTATCGAAAGATATAAATTCTTAAGTGATATTGTTTGACGGGAAGAGATTATTGCCAGTTGGATATGGTAGTGGTGTGGTTGTTGCAGCGTAATAAAGCAGCCACAAAATGTAGCAATACCTGTGTGTCGGGTGTTTTAGTTAGTAGTCTCCGAGGGGATAAGTGTTAGTCTGCTCGAATCCGGTTTTTATAATGAATTCATACAACTAGGAGCAAAATATGAATGTTGAAGTGGGTGGTGTCTTAGGTTTTATTTTGCTTATTTGCGTTGTTTACGCGATTGTAAAAACAGCACAAAGCGGTGCAAGTACGGGAAATAAAGTGATCTGGATTGTGGTGCTCTTGTTGCTCCCATTCCTGGGTTTTATTTTATGGTTCCTGTTTGGCCCCAAGTAAAGCAATGGTTTTGTGGCATGAGTGGAGCTTAACTTTGTGCTCCACTCACGCTGTGATTTGAAATGCGCTTAGTTAAAAAATCCTTTCTTTAATTCCTCATGCTGTTCTGCTTTTAAGCGCGGACCAAACTGGCTCACTACTTTTGCCGCTGCGAGATTGGCAAATTCCGCGGCCGTTTTAAAGTTTTTGCCTTGGCTGATTGCATACAAAAATGCCCCGGCAAACATATCGCCTGCGCCATTGGTATCGAGTGGTTTGATTGGTTGTGCGGCCACTTGTGTTAAATGCTCGCCATCAAATACCAACGCGCCATCGCCGCCACAGGTAATCGCAAATTGTGTGCAATATTTTTTCAGTGCTTCAACCGCTTCTTCAATCGAGTGTGTTTGAGTAAAACCGATGGCTTCGTCGCGGTTGCAGAAAATTAAATCCACACCCTCGCCAATCATTTCCACTAAACCGTCGCGGAAAAATTGCACCATTGCCGGGTCCGATAAACTCAGTGCCGTTTTCGTGTTGTTCGCTTCGGCGTGCTTGCGCAATTCAATCGCAGCGGCGCGGCCGGTAGGGGAGGTAACTAAATAACCTTCGATATACACGTAATGCGATTGTGCAATTGCCGCCACATCCAGCTCATTGACGGAGAGCGTTTCGCTAATACCGAGAAAGGTATTCATGGTGCGTTCTGCATCGGGGGTAATCATCACCAAACATTTTCCGGTAATGCCTGCCGGTGGAGTGATATGTGTGGGCGTTGCAACACCGGCGGCGTGAATATCGTTTAAATAAAACGCGCCGTTTTCATCGTTGGCGACTTTGCACGAATAAAAATTATTGCAGCCAAAATAACTGGCGGCGATGATGCTGTTAGCCGCTGATCCTCCGCTTGCGCGATGCGAGGCAACCAAGTGGTTTTGCAAATAATCGATCAGCGCATTTTGGCGATCCTCATCCACCAGAGTCATTACACCCTTGGCAACGGCCATGGTAGTGAGGTCGGTATCGGTGAGTGTGATTTCAGTATCGACCAAGGCCGCGCCTATGCCATAAATGTGATATTGCTTACTCATAAGCCGGTATGCCTTTTGATTGGGGGTGATAGTCGGATGACGGGGGAGTGTGAACTTGCGCGGCATTATGCAAAATTCGCCTCGCCCGATAAAGCAGAAGTGCATAGATCGCATCCAATCACATGGATTTTGCCTCGCATTCACCGGGTGTGGCGGTTAAACTGGCGCCCGAATTTTGCACCCGGTGCATCCCTCCCTTTGCTTCACTCATCACTAAGATTGCCTATGACTAAACGCCGCTCTACTACCCGTCGCACTAAATCATCCGGTTCTGCCCCGCGTCGCGGCTGGGCATTGGCGCGTATCTGGATTTTTTATGGTCTGCTGTTGGTGGTGGCGTTGATGGGCATCTGGACGCTGTATCTGGATTCAGTGGTGCGCAGCAAATTTGAGGGCAAAAAATGGTCGCTGCCTGCGCGCGTTTATGCGCGGCCACTGGAGTTGTATCAAGGCCAATCGCTGACGCCTGCGCTGTTTGAACAGGAGTTGCGCGCCCTGGGTTATCGCTTTGAAGGCAATGCGAATACACCCGGCCAGGTGTTGAAAAAAGTCAGCGCGGGTTCCAATGAAGTTGTGTACCACATCCACAGCCGCGGTTTTGATTTCTGGGATAAAAAAGAAGTCGCGCGCAAATTTATGCTGCGTGTTAACAACGGCAGTGTGCAGGGCTTGATCGATTTAGCCGGTGCTGATTTGCCGCTGGTGCGTTTGGAGCCAGAGGAGATCGGCGGTTTTTATCCGGCCGATAAAGAGGATCGCCTGCTGGTGCGCCTTGCAGATTTGCCGCCCTTACTTGGCGAAACCTTATTGGCGGTGGAAGACAAGCATTTTCTCGATCATCACGGTGTATCACCGCTGGCGATTTTGCGTGCAGCCTGGGTGAACGCCAGCAGTGGTGGTGTAAGGCAGGGCGGCAGCACAATTACGCAGCAGTTGGTGAAGAATTTTTATCTCACCAATGAGCAGAGCATTTTGCGGCGCAAAATTCCGGAAGCGATTATGGCCGTGTTGCTGGAAGTGCATTACAGCAAATCGGAAATTCTGGAAACCTACATCAATGAAGTATTTTTAGGTCAGAGCGGCTCGCGTTCGATCAACGGTTTTGCGCTGGGTGCGCAGCATTATTTCCGCCAACCCCTGCGTGAACTGGATACCCATGAATTAGCCTTGTTGGTAGGTTTGGTGAAAGGAGCTTCTTATTACAATCCCTGGCGCAATCCTGAGCGCGCGAAAGAGCGACGCAATGTGGTATTGGGCGTGATGAAGCAGGAAGGCTTGATTGACGATGCGCAACTCAAACGTGCGCAGGCAGCGCCACTCGGTATTGTGGCCGAAGGTGAATCGCGCTCCACAACCTATCCCGCCTTTATGGATTTGGTGAAGCGCCAGTTGAATCAGGATTACAAAGAGAATGATTTGCGCAGCGAAGGCTTGCGTATTTTCACCACGCTCTCGCCTATGGTGCAGCGCCAGGCGGAAAAATCCATGAAGTTCCGTGTCGAGCAGTTGGAGAAACAATTCAAAACAAAAAACGTGCAGGGCAGCATGGTGGTCACATCGGTGGGCGGCGGTGAAATTCTCGCACTGCTCGGCGACCGCGATCCACGCTTCACCGGATTTAATCGCGCGCTGGATGCTAAGCGCCCAGTCGGTTCGCTGCTGAAACCCTTTGTATATCTAACCGCGCTGGAAATTCCGCAGAAATACAACCTGGGCACCATCATCAGCGACGCACCGGTAAGTTATAAATCTGGTGGCAAATGGTGGGCTCCGCAAAATGCCGACAAAAAAGACCATGGCGATATTCCGCTCTACAAAGGTCTCGCCTATTCCTACAACCAATCCACTGCACGCTTGGGTATGACGCTCGGTTTAGGTGCGGTTGCCAAAACCGTAAAGCGCGCAGGCTATCAAGGCGATGTACCGGAACTGCCGGCAATGTTGCTGGGGTCAATCGATATGTCGCCGTTGGAAATTGCGGGCATGTACCACACCATCGCCGCTGAAGGGGTCTACACACCGCTGCATGCGATTCGCGAAGTGCTCACCGCCGACGGCAAACCGCTCAAGCGCTATCCACTTGAATTGGAGCAACGCTTCTCCAATGAATCGACCTTCCAGTTGCAATACGCCATGCAGCGCACTTTGCGCGAAGGCACCGGGCGCAGCGCCTACAACCAGATTCCCTCGCATATCGACTTGGCCGGCAAAACCGGTACTACCAACGATCAGCGCGATAGCTGGTTTGCGGGCTTCAGTGGTGAACATTTGGCGATTGTGTGGCTCGGACGCGATGACAATAGCGCGACTCCCCTCAGCGGTGCCGGTGGCGCCTTGCAAGTCTGGACGGATTTTATGAAGCAGTTGCCAACCCGCAGTTTGGAGCAAGAGCCGCCCTCCGGTGTTAGTTTTGATTGGATCGATGACAAAACCGGCAAGCTCGGCGCCGAGACCTGCGAAGGCTCCGTTTGGTTGCCACTGCGCGACGATTTCCGCCCGCTCGAATCGGCGGATTGCAATATGGCAGGCAAAAATCCGATCAGGAACCTCTGGCAGAAGCTGGTGAACTGATCTGCGTAAGCCGGTGATCTGGCCGGCTTTCTGTGCGTCAAAAAAATAAACTTCTCAGGTGAATCTGAAGCTCACTAGACTGTGTCTTAGCTTGTGAGTTGGGGGCAATATTGATGTAATCCTGCCCGGATTTTTCCTGAGAGGCTTTTCCCATGACATTATTCCTAAGCTTGCCGCGTCGCTTGATGAGTGCCTTCGGCCTCGCGCTGGTCTGCTCTTTCCCCGTTACCTACAGTCTGGCCGCCTCTGCGGCAGAGCTGGAGGGCACAGTGGTAACAGTCGATGGCTCAGTGCCCGTCCAGGTTCAAACGGACGCTCTCCAGCCGTCAGCCGCTCCGGCCAGCCCCGATGCCATTGCACCTGAACAACCCCCTCAGCCGCCCAGTGCCGAGGATCATGAGCGTTGGAAGCAGGACAATGAACGCTGGAAACGAGACAACGAGCGTTGGGTACGCGACAACCAGAATTGGGAGCGCGACTGGGAAAAAAACCTTAGCCAAGCCTTTGGTGGCGATCACGAAGATGATGGAGATTTTAACCCGGCGCTGTTGATTCCCATATTCGCCATCCTGTTTATTTTTGGCGGTCCCATTCTTTTATTAATCTTGATTTTGGTGTTTTTCTTTGGCGCCAAGCGCCGTCGCCAGCAAGATATCAATATGAATATCGACAAGTTACTCGCTGCGGGACGCGATATTCCCGTCGAATTGTTGCGCGGTGATGAACCGCGGCGCGATGAGCCTGTGGGCAGCCGCGACAAGGGGATTCGCAATATTTTCCTCGGCACCGGCTGGTTGGTTTTCCTCACCATCATGGTAGGTTTTGATATAGGTTCGGCTGGATTTATCTGGATCGCGCTGGGTGCATCCCAAGTGGTTATCTGGTATCTGAACCGACCTAATGCGAGCGAACAGGCTGGGCAGCAGGACTAACCAGCATGTCCCTTTCCGATCAGGAATTGATTGCGCGGGTGGTTAGCCGCAAGGATCAGCATGCCTTCGCCCAGCTGGTCTTGCGCTACCAGTCGCCGTTGCGCATCTGGGCAAGACGCCTGTGCAACGGCGATACGCACCTCGCGGACGATCTGGCGCAAGAGGCTTTTATGAAGGCCTATGCTGCGCTAGGCGCGTTTCGAGCAGAAGCCAAGTTTTCCACCTGGTTGTATCGCATCGCCTTCAATATTGCCGCCAACCGCTGGCGCGCGAAAAAAATCGAATGGTGTGAACTCGACGAGAATGAAGAGATCGAAGCTGAACAGTGCAGCGTAAAGCAATATCATGCACAAAAAGATGTTGAGGCCGCGATGCAAACCCTGAGTGCAGGGCAACAGTTGGCGATTCGGCTATGCTTTGAAGACGGTTTTTCCCACGAAGAAGCGGCCACGATTATGGGTATACCGCTCGGCACTGTGAAAACGCACATAGCGCGCGGTAAACAAAAGCTGCAAACTTTATTGGCATCCTGGCAGGATGCCCTACCTGATTGAAACTGTTGTTAAATGACACTTTTGTTAAATGAAACAGTGGCTAAACGAGGTCGCTCTATGAACGACAAGAATTTTGATGATTTCCTGCGGCTGCAGCTGCAGGGCTCCAGCCCCTACCTTGATGATGGCGATTTTAGCGCACGCGTGCTGGCAAACTTGCCCGCGCAAAAACGCTTGAATCCCTGGTTGGAAAAACTGATTGTGCTGCTTCCCGTCACCCTGATTGCAGTGTTGGTGTTGCGCCAATTCTCCGTGCGCGAGCTGATTCAGCCCGCCTATGGTTGGTTGCTTACGCTGGATATGCACAGCCTTGCGATGATCGCGGTGGTTATGGCCGCGCTCCTGTTTGTCGCGCTGGTAGTGTTGATCCTCAAACCAAAATCGTTGCTCTAAGGGTATCGCATAACGATATTAGCAACGCATGAAATGCCCCGCAAAAAATCGCCTAATTGCCATTGGTAATTAGGCGATTTTTTTTAAGCGTTTTAAATGCTGACCAGTAATTTCACTCAGGCCTTTATGGCGCTAAACCTCTTATCGCGTTTGCGCATTCTGTGAGCGGCTGCTATACCCAAATGACTATTAAAACACCATGTTCATTGAGGCAAGGCTAATGCTCCGCTTGACCATCGCTAAAAAGTTAATGTTGTTAGTAACTATTGCGCTCTTGGGATTTGTGATTACTCAAGGTTATTCCATGTGGGTTGAGCGTGCTAACAGTGGTCGTTTGGCTGATGTCGAGCAGCGTATTTATCCAACCCTTGAATTAACCACTATCAATTTAGGTTCGTTGTTGTTGATGGAGCAGCAAATTAATAGCTCGGTAACCACTGGCGATGAACAAGTACTCACTGATGCCGATAAACATTATCAGGAAATCCGCCAGAATCTGGAAAAATTATCCAGCCTCAGCGCTGATCTTTCAGTGCAAGTAAAAGACATAGATGCACAGTTGCAAGATTGGTATACCACGGCAATTCGCATCGCCAAAAGTTTTATCGCGGGCACAGTCGATTTTAACCAGGTTGGCGCCGAGGCAGCAGCGAACGCTGACAAATTAAAAGCGTTGCGCAAATCTTTATCCAGCATGAAAACAACAACTGCTAAACGGTTTAATGAATCGATTAGTGAAACAGTTGAGTCTTCCAGAAGTGCTGCGCGCATTATTTTAATTATTTCCATCTGCGCAGTAGTGGCGCTGTTAGTGGTGAGTTCCATTATCAGTCGCTCAATTACTTCAAGCATTAATGAAGTGACTGAATCGCTAAAAGAAATGGCCTCAGGAGCGGGCGATTTAACCAAGCGAATTCATTATCCAGGACACGATGAAATTCGTTATCTGGTGAAATATTTCAATGCGTTTGTTGAGAAGTTGCATGGCTCTTTTGCCAATGTCAGCCAAGACGTTAGTGGGTTGGCGCAAGTGGCAACACGTCTAACTAATTCCAGTAGCCAGAACATGGGGCGTATTAACGAACAGGCTACTGCAATTTCCAGCATGCGTACCTCGATTGAAGATTTGATGAAAATGGTAAGTGAGATTGCCGAGTTTGCGGGCAATGCGTCGCATCAGGCGCAGGATGCCAGCAGTGCTGCCGCACGTGGAAAAGAAACTCTTGCGGCCAATGTATCCACTATCAGCACTCTGGCAGAAGAGGTGCGCAGTGCTGCGGGTGTGGTGAATCGCTTTGAAGAATTTTCATCCGATGTGGGGCAATTGCTCAACACCATTCAAAATGTTGCCGAGCAAACCAATTTGCTTGCACTCAATGCGGCGATTGAAGCAGCGCGCGCGGGGGAGCATGGGCGCGGTTTTGCGGTGGTCGCTGATGAAGTGCGCGGCTTGGCGGTGCGCACCCGCCAAGCCACTGAAGAAATTCATAAAGTGATTAGCGAATTGCGCTCAGTATCAGCGAGTGCAGTGACTGCCATGCAGGGCAGTGTTGAGCGTGCAAATCGCGGAGTAGAAGCGACAGTCGCCTCGGGTGAAGTACTCAATTCTATTTTGAATAATGTGGAAACCATCAGCAGCATCAATGAACGAATTGCCGCCGCCACTCACGAGCAAACGGTGACATTTTCTCATGTGTCTGAACACGTGAACGGAATTTATAACAGCACACAATTGGTTACCAGCAGTACCAATGAGCTGAATGAAATCAGCCACGATATTGGGCACATCAGTCAGGAGCTGCGCAAAGTCGCCAGCCAATTCCGGGTTTAGTTCCTGTGGTTAATCGTCGTGTTTAATCGTTGCATTTAATTTTTCAGTCGTTTTAGCGCCGCACGGCAGCGTTAACTATGTAGTCAGGGAGTTCAAGCACAGGCAGTGCTAAACATTAGGAGTTGCACGCACATGAAAAAAATGAATTCAATACGTAAAAAACACAGTCTTGCTTTGATCATTGCACTTTGTATGGCGGCGCCGTTAACACAGGCGGGCGATCTTAACTTATCGGGATTTTTATCGGTTGGCGGCGGCATGATCGATGAC
Organism: Cellvibrio sp.; assembly: GCF_053579595.1. Lineage (NCBI taxonomy): Bacteria > Pseudomonadati > Pseudomonadota > Gammaproteobacteria > Cellvibrionales > Cellvibrionaceae > Cellvibrio > Cellvibrio sp. Next base: position 3,374 of record NZ_JBRFPI010000059.1, on the reverse strand, counting down.
GAAGATAGCCCCGGTTACGGTGGCTATGATGAAGAGGATCTAACGTTTGATAAAAACCTTTTAGGCTTGCAGGTGACCGGGCAAGTCAATGAAAAAATTACCGCGACTGCACAGCTGATTGCACGCAGTGAAACAGATTATGAAGTGAATGCTGAGTGGGCTTATTTGACGTGGCAGGCATCTGATTCCATCAAGGTGCGTGCAGGTCGGTTGCGCACCCCGTTTTATATGTACTCTGATTTTCTCGATGTAGGCTATGCCTATTCCTGGATCACTCCTCCGCGTGAAGTGTATTACTTGCCTTTTAACAATGTGGATGGCGTTGATTTTTATGTGACCCAAACCTTGGGGATATTTGATACCAGTTTTCAGGCTTATTTCGGTAGTTTTGATGATGAACTGACACTGGGTGGTGCACCTTCTGAAGCCAAAACGCGCAATCAAATGGGGGTGTCGGGCACCCTGGGTAAAGATTGGTGGACCTTACGAGCGGCTTATCACCAAGCGGAATTAACTGTTGATGTGAGCGGTATTCCCATTAGCCCCACAACTACCATGGGGGGATTTGCAACGACCTTGACTGCACTTGGCTATGCCGACAATGCAGCGCGTTTGTTAGTGGAAGAAGATGATGCGGTCTTCACTGAATTTGGCCTCAATATTGATACGGGGCGATTTGTTGCCGCAGCAGAATATGTAGAGTTTGATCCGGGCGATGCGGTGCTCTCTAAAAATATTCGTCAATATGTGATGGCGGGTGTGCGCGCAGGAAGCTGGCTAGTTCATGTAACCGGCTCGCAGGCCAAAGATGAAGCCACCCACCCTGAAGCGGGCATTTCCGCAAATCAGGCAATGCCTGTATTTGGCAGCACCAATGTGCTGATCGGTACACTGCAGGCCATCGCTCAATCACAAGTCACCGAACGCGATGTGCTTTCACTTGGAGTTCGTTGGGATGTTGCATCCAGCACCGCACTCAAGTTTCAGGTCGATGACGTTGATAATAAGACGGCAGGTGATCAGAAGGTTTTCTCCGTCGCCTTGCAAACTGTGTTTTAGGGGGATGCCATCATGAAAAAATGTATTCGTTTGTTGGCAGCAACATTTACTCTCGCTCTGGCCAGTTTTGCATGGGCTGAAGTTGCGGTGATTGCGCATCCGTCGGCCGGTTTTGATTCACTCACTGAAGACGATGTCGCGCGCTTATTCCTCGGTAAAAGTAAAAGCTTTCCCTCTGGAGCGCAGGCGGTACCGGTCAACCAAAATGAGGGTTCAGCCGCGCGTGATAAGTTTAACGAAGCTGTTTGTAAGAAAAACGCCAACCAGTACAAGGCCTATTGGTCGCAACTGGTGTTTACGGGTAAAGGTACTCCACCCAAAGATGCCGGCGATGATGCTGCAGTAAAAGCCTTAATCGCCGCCAATCCCAATATGATCGGCTATGTCGATGCCGGAGCGGTAGATGCGACTGTGAAGGTGGTATTCAAAATACCTTGATTGTGGGCTGGTGAAGCCAGTTGATAACGATGATCTTCATCATTTGGTAACAAGACCCCGTAGCAAGAGGGGCCTTGTTAGTCGTCTAAAATGTATACCCAAACACATTTTTGGCACTGAAATATGCATACGAGAATCAGTTGTGCGACAATTTAGGATGCATATGAAAATATGATATATGCGACAAGGCTATATATGCCGGCCAAGCAGTTAACGCCTGCGCTTTTCCTCATTTTAATAATAACTTCAATCCTCCATGCCCTCATCACCGCGCGCAATGACCTTCGCTGCGGCTGAATTTGCGTGGAAACTATTTGTACCTTGGAAAAGAGGTTGCACGCAGTTGCACCCTATAAAACCACTACAGCACTCTGGATGTTTGAACATGAAATGGTTTCTGATCTTCGTTGGTTGTGTAGTTAGCATGGCAGCCTCCGCCACCTTAACTGACGGCATTAAAGCGTTTAAGAAACAAAAATACGATATCGCGCTGGCAGAGTTCCGCCAGTTGGCATCGGTGGGAAATGCTGAGGCGAGATACTATTTGGGGCTGATGCAAAAGGATGGTTTAGGCATGCCCAAGGATGCCGGTCGTGCAATAGCCTGGTTTAAAAAGTCTGCCAGCCAGGGTTATATCGATTCGAGTTACCAGATTGGCAAGATGTACCTTGCGGGTGAAGGCGTCGAGCAGGATACAGACGCTGCCATCGAGTGGTTGAGCAAAGCAGCTGAACAGGGCTCAGTCGCAGCGCAATATGAATTGGCGCTCGTGTATTACCAAGGCAATCTGCATGAAAAAGACATTGCCAAAGCCGTTGAGTGGTTTAAGGGCGCCGCCGCTAATGGCAATCTTGATGCGCAATATGAACTCGCCAATATCTTGTACAAAGGTGATGGTGTTCCGCAGGACATTGATGGCGCGTTAGGATGGTATCGCAAAGCAGCGGATGCAGGTCATCTTGATGCTAAATACACGCTCGCGTATTTTTATCTGAATGGTCAGATATTAGCCCAGAATTATCCCCTCTCTTTTTCCCTGTTTAATGAAGTCGCCCAGACGGGCAATCGCAATGCGCAATACATGTTGGGTTACATGTATGACCAGGGAATGGGTGTGGATAAAAATATTTCAGCGGCATTCGAGTGGTATTTAAAAGCGGCTAACCAGGGTTATGACGAAGCCCAATTAATTGTTGGTTACATGTATTTCACGGGCAAAGGTGCAAAAAAAGACTCCGCTGTAGCAGAAGACTGGTTACAAAAAGCGGTCGCCCAAGGTAATGCCAAAGCAAAAAAAATGCTCGATGAAATGCGTGTAACTAAAAAGCAGTGAGAGTGAAGTGAAGGTTCGATAGAAAGATCATCGCATGAAAATTCAAAAACAAATCCTGAATGAGTATCTATTCTTGATTGGTTAATTGATGTTGTTTGAAATGTGTTGTGGAAAATTGTGGCTAACTTTAGGAGAGGTTATTGATGAGTTTAATTAACAAAATACACAAAAAGCATGGCATGGCGCTTGCCATGGCGAGCGTGATGTTAGCGCCTCTCGCGCAAGCGGCGGATGTAGGCATCTCCGGCTTCTTGTCGGTTGGTGGCGGCATGGTCGATGATGAAACCAGCGTTAGTTACGATGGTTACAGCGAAGAGGATTTAACCTTTGACCGCAACCTGTTGGGTTTGCAGGTGACCGGCAAGGTGAGTGAGCGAATTACCGCAACTGCACAGTTGCTCGCGCGCAGTGAAAATGACTACCAGGTGGATGCCGAATGGGCTTACCTCACCTGGCAGGCATCTGATAATGGCAAGGTGCGCGCCGGCCGTTTGCGTACTCCGTTGTACATGTACTCAGACTTTCTGGATGTAGGCTATTCATA
>NZ_JBRFPI010000058.1:0-15891 GCF_053579595.1 Cellvibrio sp. | reverse complement strand
CCTGGTGCATTGGTTTGCAGCAGGCTAATCGCTTCTGCAATCACTTTTAAAGGCTCGAGAATTTCTTTGCTGGCGGCACTGATAAAGTGACTGCGTAAACTATCAACCCGTCTTTTTTCGGTGATGTCGCGCACTATGCCAATAAAAATCGGTTCCCCATTTTGGAATACGCGCGATACCATTAAATCCATCGGAAACTGATCTCCATTACGCCGCAATCCACTAACCTCCCGCCCAATGCCGAGAATATTCTTTTTACCTGTTTTCAGATGATTTTTTAGGTATTCGTCGTGCTGTGATTTGTGCGGCTCAGGCATGAGTTCGCTGACGTTCCTGCCGATAATCTGCTTGGCGCGATAACCAAAAATAGTCTCGGCGGCGTGATTAAAGCTTTGGATGATCCCGTCTTTTGAAATGGTGATGATTCCGTCCGCAATATCATTGAGGATTGTCTGGGTGTGTTGGGTGCTGGCTTCGAGCGCAGCTTTGTCATGCGCGTGTTGTTGCTCGTGATTCATGGTTTGCACAAATTGTGCGATGCTTTTAAGGATGGGTTCCAGCTCGTCGGCAGTTTGGTTGGTGTAACCAAGGGGCGAGTTGGCTAGCCCGAGAATAGCAATTTGTTCGCGCCCACTGAATATAGGAATGCCAATAAAACTGCCGATGATCGGGTGCCCCTGAGGCAGAGTGCCTGCGCGCATATCGCGTGCGAGGTTGGGACTGATGATAGGTTTGTCCGAGCGCATAATCATGCCGAACAAATTGTCCAGGTTACGATATTCGCCATTTTCCGGCAGATTAGTCGCGCGGAAGCTTTCCAGTATGCGATCATCTTTTTTGTGGCTACCAAAGACCAGTGCACACATATAAGGGTTTTGTGCTGAGTCTTTTTTTACTTGACCAATAAAACCTAACTCGCTGTGGCAAATTGGCAGGGTCTCATGTAATAGCGTACTGAGCGCAGTTTTTATGTCGCTATCACCAATGTAAATGGATTGCGCATTGTTGATAATTTTTTCCAGTTTTTGTTTGTGGTTCAATTTGTTGGTGAGCTGCAACAGGCGAAAATTTTTATTGAGCTGATCCTGCATGTTGTGAGGGGGGGGGGTGGAGGTGGGGATAACAAAAAAGATAAATAGCAAGCTCATGCCGGTCATGGCGATAGCTGTGGGGCCGTCTTCTAAAAAAATCATCACGCTGAGCGGTGAAATGGCGAGAACCACAAAACCGAGCGATGAATATTTATCAACGGTAAGTGATGTCATTGAGCCGCTGGCGACACCCGCGAGGGAAAATGCCAGCAGGGCCTGATAAATAGTGTCGTCGTGCGCAAATAATAAAATCGCTGCCATGCCCCAGGCTGCCCCGGTAATCCAAACACCAATGCGGAAGCAGCTCATCCAAAAAAGTGTGGAGTAGAGTTGGTGCACGTTGTGCCAGAAAATCCACAGGATCAGGCGTGCTAGCAAGGAACCACCCAATAATAAATTCCACAGAATAATTTCTGCCTGGCCAATGACTTTCCAATGCGAGATGCTGAGGATCAGCGCGATAATAATGGAGGAGAGCAGCGATACCGGTAGGCTATGATAGAGCGAGCGCATTTGCTCGTCAGCCAACGTAAACTGGCTGAGCACTTCATCGTCTATAGGTTGCTGTAAGAGCGTCTTCTCTGGCATTGAATATTCCGTTAGTCAAATGGTGTAAATTGTAGAAGGGTACGGGAGTGATCGAGATGGACTGTTATAAGCTGCTGTGAGTATAGAACAGCTTGTGCTGCTTTCTAGTGCGTCACCTTGATCATCCTAGTGGATCCTGGGATTGCGGCCTATTACAAGTCATTACCCGATTTTTTGGATTAAGTGCTGTTGGATATGAGGTGAATAATGAGTAGTTTAAGTGAGAAAAACTGTAGCGCTTGTCGCGCTGATTCACCCCTGCTCAGCGAGGCCGATTTGCATGCGGTGCTGCTAGAGTTGCCGGAATGGGCAGTGGAAATCGTGGCGGGAGTTAATCAGCTTACGCGCACCTATCGTTTTAACAATTTTGTGCAGGCCATGGCGTTTACCCAAGCGGTGGGGGCGTTGGCGGAGGAGTATGGCCACCACCCGGCGCTGTTAACCGAGTGGGGCAAGGTAAAGGTGAGTTGGTGGACACATAAGATTCGTGGCTTGCACGAAAATGATGTGATTATGGCGGCTAAAACAGAACAGTTATTTCATGCAAGGTTTGCCGCTGGTGCTTAACAGCGGAGCTTTTTAGTAAAGACGATTTTTAATAAAGTCGATACTGCTCGGGAATTTGTTCGATGCGATCGATCGGTGGAGTGAGTTTGTGCAAGATGCCGTCGTGAATATCGTAAATCCAACCGTGAATAGTTAACTCCTGACCACGCGCCCACGCATTTTGTACGATATTGCTGCGTGAAATATTGTCCACCTGCTGTATTACGTTCAGCTCGCATAGGCGGTTTACGCGCTCATCCTGATCATCCAGTCGATCAAGCACATTTTTGTTGGCGTAATACACATCGCGGATATTGCGCAACCAGTAATCGATCAGCCCCAGTTTGTGATTTTCCAACGCTGCCCTGACACCGCCGCAACCATAGTGACCGGTGACCATCACATGCTTCACTTTCAAAAACTCTACGGCGTAATTCAATACGGTCATGCAGTTCAAGTCGGTATGGATAACCACGTTTGCGACATTGCGGTGCACGAAGATTTCGCCCGGTGCCAGATTGAGAATCTGGTTAGCGGGTACACGGCTATCGGAGCAACCTATCCACAAATATTCCGGGGCTTGCTGTTTGGCCAGATTGGAAAAAAAGTCAGGCTCCTTACGTCTGATGTCTTCTGCCCATTTCACGTTGGCGGCAAACAGGCTATCTAAATCACTCATGGCATTCTCCCGGTGGACACTTACAAAATTCAGAATTGTGGTGCGGCTTTGCGACGCAAAAATCAGGCCGCAGTATAGGGGAAAGCGGAGGGCGAGTGTTACATTGCGCTTTTTCTTAGGCTTGATCCAGATAATCTGAAGGGATAAAAACAATGAAGCCCGCTGTGCAAAATACCCTCTACTGGCACGATTACGAAACCTGGGGCGAAACCCCTGCGGTTGATAAGCCCTCGCAATTTGCCGGTATTCGCACCGATGAAGAATTAAATATCCTCGGCGAGCCGCTGATGATCTATTGCAAACCCGCGCCGGATTTATTGCCCAAACCGGAGGCCTGTTTGATCACTGGCTTGCTACCGCAAATGGCAGAGGAGCGCGGCCTGCCGGAGTGCGAGTTTATCGCGGCGATCCATGCGGAATTGGCCCGCCCCGGTACCTGCGGTGTGGGATACAACTCCATTCGTTTCGATGATGAAGTTACCCGTTATACGCTCTACCGCAATTTTTACGATCCCTACGAGCGCGAGTGGCGCAACGGCAATTCGCGCTGGGACATTATCGATATGGTACGTATGACCCGCGCCCTGCGCCCCGAGGGCATCGAATGGCCCAATTACGAGGATGGTCGCCCCTGTTTTAAATTGGAGATGCTGAGCAAGGCCAACAATCTCAAGCATGAGGCTGCGCACGATGCGCTCTCGGATGTCTACGCGACTATCGCCGTGGCCAGGTTAATCAAAACCAGGCAACCCAAACTCTACGACTACGCTTATCGCCTGCGCGATAAACGCTTTGTGGCCAGTTTGATCGAAATTGATAGCCATAAACCGCTGCTGCATATTTCGTCGCGCTTTCCTGCTGAAAATGGCAATGCGGCGCTGGTGTTGCCGCTAATGATGCATCCCACCAACAAGAATTCGGTGATCGCCTTTAACCTCGGTACTGATCCGCAAGCGTTGCTGACCTTGCCGGTTGATGAATTGCGCTCGCGTTTATTTACCCGCACGGAGGATTTACCTGAGGGAGTTGAGCGTTTAGCACTCAAGGAGATCCACTTCAATAAAACCCCTATGGTTTTACCTCCGTCGATGCTGGACGACTCAACCGCACAGCGCTTGGCAATCGATAAACCGGCCTGTGAACAGCACTGGCAGACCTTGTGCAATCTCAGTCTCCATGAGCGGCAAGCCTTGCAGCAGAAGCTTTACCAGCTCTACAGCAGCCAGGAATTTGCGGAAAAAACCGACCCGGAACAAATGCTCTACAACGGTTTTTTTGATGAGCAAGACAAGCGCTTGATGGTGCAGGTGCGTCAAGCGACGCCCGAGTTGCTGTCAAATGAACCATTTGCTTTTCGCGATCCGCGCTTAAAAGAAATGTTGTTTCGCTACCGTGCGCGCAATTTCCCGACTAGTCTTAGCCTTGAGGAGCAGCAACGTTGGACGGCATTTTGCCGCTGGCGGTTAACCGCCAAAGAGGCGCAAGCCAGTTTAACCCTGGAGGAGTTTTATCAGCGCGTGCAGCTGCTGGTGGCGGATGCAAACACAACGGACGCACAACAAGATCTGTTAAAGCAATTGGCAGTATATGCCGATAAGTTAAAACAGAGCCTTTTTGGACCAGGTGTATAAATGACGGAGGCGTGTTTAGCAGTAATCACTACAACAATGGCCAGATGAACAAATAAGGAAAGGGTCTGGCCGGTACCCAAAATTACTTTCCATTAATAATTATATTTTCCATCTTTCACGGGGTGGACCACTATGTTGGAGGTCAAACAATGTCGGCTCGCTGGTCATTACGCAAGAAAATAAGTGCGTCAGTTGCAGTATCGCTTTTGCTTGTTGGATGCGCAGTTTCCTATCTCTCTTATTCCTCTGCCATGAAGGCGATGGAGATCAATATTAACCGTCAAGTCGCCGGTATTTCCGCGACCTTCAGTAAATACGTCCATGACTGGTTTGCTCTCAAGGGTAAGGCGCTGGAGGGCTTTCCCGCCAGTGCTACTGAAGAAAGTTACAACGCGCATCTCACCCAGGTAAAAATTTCTGCCGACGTAGACAACAGTTTTTTGGCCTTTGCCGATGGCAAACTCTACAACGCCAATAATCTGGTCATGGCGCCGGGCAATGATGATCCGCGGGTCTGGGGCTGGTATATAGCCGCCGTTAAAAATCCGCGCGAAACCTTTATCGATAACCCCTCGGTTGCATCGGCCACGGGCAAAAATGTGGTGTCGCTTGGGCGCGCGGTAATTAATAGTGATGGCAGTATCAAGGCTATTCTCGGCATAGATGTGGTGATCGATGCAATCGTTCAGCAGCTGCGCGACATCGATTTGCCAGGTAACGGTTATATGTTTATCGCGCGTGGCGACAAGGTGTTTTCCCATGCTGACCAAAAGCTGCTGAATAAACCCTTGCTGGATATCTCGTCTGATCTAACCAATAACAAGCTCGAACAACTATTACGTGCAAAAGATGGTTTGTACCTCATTGAATTGGATGGCAAGACCATGCAAATTTTTGCCGATGCGATCCCGGGTACCGATTTAACCCTGATCATGGTGCTGGAGCGCGAGCTATTGGTCGGCCCTGTCCATTCAACGCTGCTGGGGCAGTTAGCCGCAATTTTGATTTTGCTGGTAGTGACAATATTGGTGCTCAACTGGTTTAACGGCGTGCTGTTATTGCCACTCCACAATGTGTCCCAGTCGCTGTCGGATATTGCATCCGGCGGTGGGGATTTGTCGCGTCGTCTGCCGGTGACTTCCAATGATGAAGTCGGGCTGTTGGCTGCGAATTTCAATTCGTTTGTCGAGCACATGAATGATTTGGTCAAGCATATCCGCACCCAGGCGACTGACCTGCAGGACAATGCCCGTGCTATGGCCGATTCAGCGGTGACATCAGTGCGTGAGCTGGGTGTACAGCAACAGCAAATCGGGATGGTAGTGCAGGCCATGAATGAGATGACCAGCGCGACCCAGGAAATCGCTCATCATGCGGAACACACTGCAGGTTCGGTACGCGAATCAGTCAACAGCGCGAGTGATGGCAAGCAGCAAGTGGATAAAACCCGCGACTCAATTGTGGTGCTCGCTGAGAAGGTGGAGCAGGCCGGCGGCGTTATTTCTACCCTCAACACCAATGCGCAAAATATCAGCGGTATTCTCGCTACCATCAAAGGCATTGCCGAACAGACCAACTTGCTTGCGCTTAACGCGGCGATTGAAGCAGCGCGTGCCGGTGAACAGGGCAGGGGCTTTGCCGTGGTGGCAGATGAAGTGCGTGTGCTGTCTCAGCGCACTCATGCCAGCACCGAGGAAATCCAGTCCATGATTGGCTCTTTGCAATCGACCGCGCAAAATGCGGTGTCGATTATGGAGGAGGGGCGTCGCCTTGCCACTGGTAGTGTCGATAATGCCGACAACGCCTCCCACTCCCTGGATAAAATTAACGTAGCAGTAGGTGCAATCAGTGGCATGGCGGTGCAGATTGCCACTGCAGCAGAAGAGCAAAGCCATGTGGTGAAAGAGGTGTTGAATAATATCAACGCGATTAAACAAGTGGCTGACAACTCCGCTGAAGTTGCCCACCAAGGTGATGCGCGTGCACAAAGCTTACAGGATTTGGCACGTGCGCTTAACGCTAAGGTGTCCACCTTCCGCCTGTAATAATTGCTGGATTTATTTGCACAGCAGAAGCAGCTCACAAGGCTGCTTTTGTTTTTTTGGTCAAGGGTTTGGTTAATGGCTGAGAGCTATTTTCATTTGGTGCGAAAAGCCGCTATTTAGCGGCGGCAAGTGTGGGAATTTGGTTGGCTTGCGAGTACAATCCCGCGCCCAAGTAGGTACTGGTCTATGGCTTGTGCCCGGTGAATTGTCAACGAGTTATAGCGGGAGTTTCCCATGTCATCTATCAAGAAAGTCGTGTTGGCCTATTCCGGTGGCCTCGATACCTCAGTAATCGTCAAATGGCTGCAAGAAAACTACAACTGTGAAGTAATCACCTTCACCGCTGACATTGGTCAGGGCGAAGAAGTAGAGCCAGCGCGCGCTAAAGCAGAAGCGCTTGGTGTTAAGCAAATTTATATCGACGATCTGCGCGAAGAATTTGTCCGCGATTTCGTATTCCCTATGTTCCGCGCTAACACCATATACGAAGGTGAATATCTGCTCGGTACGTCTATCGCCCGCCCATTGATTGCCAAGCGTTTGATTGAAATCGCCAACGAAGTGGGTGCAGATGCAATTTCCCACGGCGCTACCGGTAAAGGTAATGACCAGGTGCGCTTCGAGCTGGGTGCTTACGCACTGAAGCCAGGCATCAAAGTAATCGCCCCATGGCGTGAGTGGGATCTGACCTCTCGCGAAACCCTGATGGCCTATTGTGAGAAGCACAATATCCCGGTTGATTACTCCAAGAAGAAAAAATCACCTTACTCTATGGATGCCAACCTGCTGCACATCTCTTACGAAGGCAAAGTTCTGGAAAACCCATGGACTGAAGCTGAAGAAGATATGTGGCGCTGGACTGTTGCTCCTGAAGCAGCTCCGGATAAAGCGACATACCTTGAATTGACTTACGAAAAAGGCGATATCGTCGCTATAGATGGCAAACCAATGTCTCCCGCTACCGTACTGGCTTACTTGAACAAAGTCGGTGGTGAGAATGGTGTCGGTCGTCTGGATATCGTAGAGAACCGCTACGTAGGTATGAAATCTCGCGGCTGCTATGAAACTCCTGGTGGCACCATCATGATGCGCGCGCATCGTGCGATTGAATCTATCACCCTGGACCGTGAAGTTGCCCACTTGAAGGACAGCTTGATTCCCAAGTATGCGGACATGATTTACAACGGCTACTGGTGGAGCCCAGAGCGTCTGATGATGCAAGCGATGATCGATCAGTCACAAGTGCATGTGAATGGCGATGTGCGTGTGAAGCTGTACAAAGGTTCTGTAAGTGTGGTTGGTCGTCGTTCTCCCGACAGCCTATTTGATGAAAAAATAGCGACCTTTGAAGATGATGCCGGTGCATACAACCAGAAAGATGCTGAAGGCTTCATTAAACTGAATGCGCTGCGTATGCGTATTGCTGCTAACAAAGGCCGTTCGCTCAAGTAGAACAGTTCATTAAAACATTGTGGCACCTGCATCCACTTGCAGATGCGGGTTGCCAATTAATGACCTATTGTGGATCTATTGATCAAAAGCGCTCTGTTCGCAGGTAAAAGCGCATAAATTATTTGATAAATATCAATCCTGTACCGACAAGGGTGAGACAAATTGCCGCTCATAAGGCAAAATGCCGCACCTAAAGTAGGGTTATAGGCTTGCTATAAATTGGCCTTTTACAAAGATAGTGCCGTGTTGCTCCGGGCGATAAGTAGCGCTGACAGAGACAAAAAGTTTTCATTTTTCTTTAAGTAATAGGAAAGTCCTATGGGTAGTCATGCGACAGTAGCTGGAGATCCTCCAGTATACGATTTCGATATAGTGCGCAAATTCTCCATTATGACCATTGTATGGGGCATATTTGGGATGGGAGTTGGCGTTCTTATCGCTTCTCAATTGGTTTGGCCAGGTCTGAATGATCTGCTCCAGCCTTACACCAGCTTCGGTCGCTTGCGTCCGCTGCATACCAACGCGGTTATTTTTGCCTTTGGTGGCTGTGCGCTTTTTGCTACTTCTTATTATGTGGTTCAGCGTACCTGTCAGGCTCCACTCTTTGGTGGCTGGTTAGTCCCCTTCACGTTCTGGGGTTGGCAGGCGGTTATTGTTCTGGCAGCGATTACCCTGCCATTGGGTATGACCTCTGCTAAAGAGTATGCCGAGCTGGAGTGGCCAATCGATATCCTGTTGGCACTGGTGTGGATTTCGTACGCGATTGTATTCTTCGGTACTATCGTCAAGCGTCGTACGTCCCACATCTATGTAGCTAACTGGTTCTACGGTGGTTTTATTGTCACTGTTGCCGTGCTGCACATTGTTAACAGTGCAGCTATCCCGGTTACCCTGACCAAATCCTATTCTGCCTACGCAGGTGCTGCCGATGCCATGGTGCAATGGTGGTATGGCCACAACGCGGTAGGCTTCTTCCTGACTGCAGGTTTCCTCGGCATGATGTATTACTTTGTGCCGAAACAGGCCGGTCGTCCGGTTTACTCTTATCAATTGTCTATCGTGCACTTTTGGGCGTTGATCTCCCTTTATATCTGGGCGGGTTCGCACCACTTGCACTACTCCGCATTGCCGGATTGGACCCAGTCTTTGGGTATGGTGATGTCGCTGATCCTGCTCGCGCCAAGCTGGGGTGGGATGATCAACGGTATTATGACCCTGTCAGGTGCATGGCATAAATTGCGCACTGACCCAACGTTGCGTTTCCTCGTTGTCGCCCTGTCTTTCTACGGTATGTCTACCTTTGAAGGCCCGATGATGGCAATCAAAAACGTCAACGCACTCTCGCACAACACCGACTGGACCGTGGGTCACGTTCACTCAGGCGCCTTGGGTTGGGTGGCGATGATTTCTATCGGTGCGCTCTACCACATGCTGCCAAAACTGTTTAACCGTGAAGAGATGTACAGCGTAAAACTGATCAACTTGCACTTCTGGTTGGCAACTGTAGGCACTGTACTTTACGTAGTAGCCATGTGGATCAACGGTATTGGCCAAGGTTTGATGTGGCGTGCATTTAACCCGGATGGCTCACTCACTTATAGTTTCATTGAAACAGTCGTGTTCAGTAAGGGCGGTTATGTCATGCGTGCAATCGGCGGTGCCTTCTTCCTGACAGGCATGTTGATTATGGCTTACAACACCTATCGCACTGTCAACGCGTCCAAAAAAGCGGCCGAAAGTGTTAACCAGCCTGTTCAGGCACCAGCTGTCTAAGGGGAGTGCCATGAAAGGCCATGAGATAGTAGAAAAAAATATCGGCTTGATGACTGTGTTTATGGTTGTCGCCATTAGTTTTGGTGGTTTGGTGGAAATTGTTCCGCAATTCTTCCTTAAACAAACCACTACTCCAATTGAAGGTTTAAAGCCGCTCAATGCAGTGCAACTGGAAGGCCGCGATGTATACATCCGTGAAGGTTGCCATGTATGCCATACCCAAATGGTGCGTCCATTACGTGCAGAAGTTGAGCGTTATGGTCATTACTCGGTAGCGGGCGAGTCGGTCTACGAGCACCCGTTCCTCTGGGGTTCCAAGCGTACTGGTCCGGATTTGGCACGTGTAGGTGGCCGTTACTCGGATGATTGGCACAAGGTTCATTTGTTTAACCCGCGCATCGTCGTACCAGAGTCGATTATGCCTGCCTATCCGCACTTGTATGACAACAAGCTCGACGGGAAGCACACTGAGGATAAGATGCGCGCGTTGTCGAAAGTGGGTGTTCCCTACACCGAAGAGGACTTTGCCGGTGCAAAAAGAGCGGTGCAAGGCGTAACGGAAATGGATGCGCTGGTGGCTTACCTGCAAAACTTGGGCGTGTTGCTCAAAGAGAAGCGCTAATGGACGCAGGCACAGTCGGCGCAATTTCAACGGTTCTGGTAACCATCGCTTTCTTCGGTGTTTGCTTCTGGGCGTTTTCGCCCAAGCTCAAAAAGCGCTTTGAAGAAGATGCCAAGTTGCCATTTGCTGATGAACCTCAAGACAAGCACACAGATGATCACAAGTAATCATCGATTAGGGCGGATTTAACTATGAGTACTTTTTGGAGCCTTTGGATCGTTATCCTGACAACCACCAATCTGGTGCTGTTGTTATGGATTCTCCTCGCCAACCGCAAGCGTGCGGTGGCAGGGGAAGAAAGCACGGAAGCAAAAACCACCGGTCATGAATATGACGGTATTGAGGAATATGATAATCCTTTACCACGTTGGTGGTTTTGGATGTTCATCCTGACGTTTGTATTCTCTATTGGATACCTGATTATTTACCCTGGTATGGGCGCTTACGAGGGCCTGAAGGATGGAGAGGGTAAGTCTTGGACCTCAGTTAACGAATTGCGTGGTCATCAAGCGGAAGCGGAAAAAGTCTATGCAGAAACCTATGGCGTCTACTCCAAGATGCCAATTGAGGAAGTGGCCAAGAATCCGGACGCGCTCAAAATGGGCTTCCGTTTATTCTCCAACAACTGTGCTGTGTGCCATGGTGCGGACGGTGGCGGTAACCCGGGTTTCCCGAATTTGACCGACAAAGATTGGCTGTATGGCGGCACACCGGAAAAAATTCATGAAACTATCGTGCTTGGCCGCAAAGCAGCGATGCCTGCCTGGGGCTCAATTCTGGGCGAAGAGGGTGTTGCCGATGTCGCAGAATATGTACTGAAAATCTCTGACAATGATCACGATGCTGCACGAGCCGAAGTCGGCGCCAAGCTCTTTGCAACTAATTGTGTTGCTTGCCACGGCGCTGATGGCAAGGGTAACCAACTGGTTGGCGCACCCAATCTGACTGACAATATCTGGCTCTACGGTGGTGAAGCAGCCACTATTCGCCAGACTCTGCGTGACGGCCGTAACGGGGTAATGCCAGCGCAGCAAGAATTGTTGAAAGAAGATCGTATACATTTGCTGGCTGCTTACGTTTACAGCCTGTCACTGGAAGAATCCAACTAATTCTTCCTGCAAGGAAGGCAGGCTCAGGCCTGCCTTTTTTTTCGCGCTCAATTAGCTTCTTGCTACCGCAGTGACCGGGTAGGGAGAATATGAGGTAATTCCTTTGAGTGAAAAACCTTCGTCAGAACACAAATCAGCTGCGGATAACAGTATCCGCTATGTAAACCTCTACGAGGCTGATGACAAAATCTACACCCGCCGTATCACCGGTTTTTATCAGCGGTTACGCCGCTATACTGGCCTTCCATTGATGCTTGGCTTTCTGATAATGCCATGGCTGGTGATTGATGGTCGCCCCGCGATTCTGTTTGATCTTCCCGAGCGTAAATTCCATATCCTATGGCTTACCTTCTGGCCGCAAGATGCGATGTATCTCGCGTGGTTGCTGGTGATTGCTGCCTTTCTACTATTTACAGTAACCGTATTGGTTGGGCGCGTCTGGTGTGGGTTTACCTGCCCGCAAACTGTTTGGACACAAATGTTTATTTGGGCCGAGCATTTGTGTGAAGGTGACCGCAATAAACGTATGAAGTTGGATGCTCAGCCTTGGGGGCTTGAAAAGCTGTGGCGAAAGGGCGCGACACAATCGATCTGGATCACCATATCGCTAGTTACATCCCTGACCTTTGTCGGATATTTCACTCCTGTCCGCGATTTGGTGGTTGGATTTTTCACCTTTAATTTGGATTTGATAACCACTTTTTGGGTGTTTCTATATTTGGTCGCGACCTACATGAACGCCGGGTTTATGCGCGAGCAATTCTGCAAATATATATGCCCCTATGCGCGCTTTCAGGCGGTTATGTACGATCAGGATACCTTAACTGTTTCCTACAACAGTGTCCGTGGTGAAAAACGGGGGCCGCGCAAGATTGGAGATGATTACAAGGCACAAGGTTTAGGCGATTGTATCGACTGTTCCTGGTGTGTGCAGGTGTGCCCGGTAGATATCGATATTCGCGATGGGTTGCAGGCGGAGTGCATCGATTGCGGCTTGTGTGTTGATGCATGCAATAGCGTAATGGATAAGATGGATTACCCGCGCGGCCTGATCAGCTTCACCACGGAAGATGCCATTTTGAATGGCAAAACCAAGGTCCTCCGCCCCCGTTTACTCGGTTATGGATTGATGTTGACGATCATGATTTCGCTGTTCGTCTACTCCATTGCCACCCGTGTGCCGGTCGGTTTGGAAGCGCAGCGTGACCGCGGTGTGCGCATGTACCGCGTGGTGGAAGATAGTATCCAGAACGTATATACCTTGAAAATCAGTAATATGGATCGTGCAACCCATACTTATGATGTCGAAGTGGAGGGTGACTACCAGTTTGATGTTCAGGGTTACAAATCAATTCCCGCTATTGAAGGAGAAGTATTGACGATTCCGGTGCGGGTTTCGGTTAAAAAGTCTGAATTAAAAAGTAAAAAGTCCGAGATCCGTTTTCGTGTACGAGCGCGGGAAAATCCGGAAATTACTGCAACCAACACGACAACCTTTATCGGTCCTTAAGCGATTGTTTTTCAGGATATGTGCATGAGCGTTTTACAGCAAGATCCTACTAGCGAGTTAGCGGACGAGGCGAGTAAGCCTTGGTATCGCCAATTTTGGTTCTGGTTTGTATTCAGTCCGTTAATTTACATCATCATTATGTGTTCCGTTACCGTGACTATTGCGCTCAAAGGCGCTGATGATGTGATTATCGATAACTATTATAAAGAAGGGCGCATGATTAATCAGGCGCTGGAGCAGGACAAGCGCGCGCAAGCGTTGGGCTTAAGTGGTGACCTCAGTTTCGACCGTACTAGCGGTGAGATCTCCCTGACGATTGCCAATGCGCCTGTTGATTCGACCATAATGCCAAAGCAACTACTATTGATGATGGGGCATCCCGTTAAAGCGGCGAAGGACCAGCTTATTACTCTGGACGCAATCGCACCGGGCAAATATCGTGGTGAGTTGGTGAGCGAGCCGGATTATTCCTGGTACTTAACGCTTTACCCCGTCAACGATATTGCCTTGCGCAAAGAAGCGCCATGGACATTGAGTGGGGAAATCAACTTTCGCTCCACCGAAAAAACCCTGTTAGCGCCGCGCGTCAAGTGATCGGGCAGTGAATGGAGACCCCAGCGTCCCCCACTAATATCTCCACTGGGCAGGCCTGTTATCACTGCGGCCTGCCGGTGTCTCCCGCCAGCTATTACCCTGTGACCATCCAGAGTACAGAACAGCTTATGTGCTGCCCCGGCTGCCAAGCGGTGGCTATGGCAATCGTTGATGGTGGTTTGGAAAATTTTTACCAATTTCGCACTGCAAACAATGATCGTCCCGAACTGCTGGAGTCGCCGCGCTGGGATATCTACGATCTGCCTGAAGTACAGTCCGAGTTTGTGATTCCCTTTGACGATAAGCTCAAACAGGCCAATCTGTTGCTTGAGGGTATTAGCTGCGCCGCTTGCAGCTGGTTGATTGAAACCCATCTCAAAAAAAATCCGGCGATGCAGTCGGTCACTGTCAATGTGAGTACACATCGTTGCGCCATCGTGTGGGACTCACAATATCCACTTAGCAAGATCTTCCAATCTCTCGCCACCATTGGCTATCTACCGCGCCCTGCTACCGACGACCAACAACAGCAGTTGATCAAAAAAGAAAACCGCGTTGCCCTGTTTCGTATTGGTGTTGCGGG
Organism: Cellvibrio sp.; assembly: GCF_053579595.1. Classification (NCBI taxonomy): domain Bacteria; kingdom Pseudomonadati; phylum Pseudomonadota; class Gammaproteobacteria; order Cellvibrionales; family Cellvibrionaceae; genus Cellvibrio; species Cellvibrio sp. The sequence goes on along the minus strand of NZ_JBRFPI010000058.1, from coordinate 1,668 downwards.
TTTTGGCACCATGCAGGCGATGATGGTGGCGGTGGGGATGTATACCGGTGCAACCGATTTCTGGCTGGATTTTTTGCGCTGGCTGTCGATGCTGGTGGCGACACCGGTGGTATTTTTTTCCGCCTGGCCGTTTTTCCAAGCCGCCTGGCGCAGCGTTCAAATGCGCCATCTGGTAATGGATGTGCCGGTCGCATTGGCGATCGGCTTGGCGTATAGCGCCAGCGTCTGGGCGACAATCTCAGGCACCGGCGAGGTCTATTTTGAATCCGTCTCCATGTTCACGTTGTTCCTATTGGTGGGGCGCTATGTGGAGCTGCGCGCGCGCCACCGCAACCGCCTTGCGTTTGGCAATCTCGCGCAGTTAATGCCGCTTACCGCTTGCTGTTTGCGCGTTGAAAACGGCTGCGAAGTCGAGCAGTCGATGCCAATCAAAACGCTCAAGCTGGGCGACCTGATTCTGGTTAAAGCGGGTGAAACCTTTCCTTGTGATGGCCGTGTGCTGGCCGGTGAAAGCGCGGTAGTGGAGGCGCTGTTGACCGGTGAATCCCGCCCTGTAAGCAAAAAACCGGGTGATCTGGTGATCGCGGGTACGCTCAATAATCACAGCCCATTAAAAGTAGAAGTGACTGCTCTGGGCGCGGCGACCCAACTCTCGGCCATCGAGCGCCTGGCAACCCAGGCGGCAGATGAAAAGCCACAGCAGGTACTGGCGGCCGACCGTATCGCGCGTTTTTTTATCGCCCGTTTGTTGGTGGTATGCAGCGCTGTGTTTGCGTTTTGGCTTTGGTATCGCCCCGAGCAGGCGCTTTGGGTCACGCTCTCAGTACTAGTGGTGACTTGTCCCTGCGCTCTGGCCTTGGCGATGCCCGCGGCCTTATCGGCCGCAACTGCCAACTTGCGCAAGCGCGGATTTCTGGTGGCGCGCGGCCATGTGATCGAGGCATTGAACGGTATTAATCGGGTTGTTTTCGATAAGACCGGCACCCTGACCAAAGGCCAGTTTGCAGTCGAGCAGGTCAGCGTGTTCAGCGATGTCGATTTCTCAAGAGAACAAGTATTGGGATTGGCTGCTGCGCTTGAAGCGGGGTCCAACCACCCTTTGGCCGCTGCCTTCCGCCCTTGGCAAGATAAATACAAAGCGGAAGACGTCAAGCAAATCACCGCCGCAGGCGTAGAGGGGCGAATTGAAGGGGAGACGTACCGTCTGGGCACGGCAGAGTTTGCAGCTGAATTTTTGAGGGATAAGGCTTTAATCGCATTACCAGATGCACTCCATACATGGCTGTTACTGGCGAATGAACACATGCCGCTCGCCTGGATTGCCCTGGCCGATGAAGTGCGCCCGGATGCAGCGGTCTTGATCCAGCGCCTTAAAGCCTGCGGCATTGCCGTCGAGCTATTAAGTGGTGATCAGTCCGGCGCAGTCGTGCAACTCGCGCAGCAATTAGGTATTGATGATTATGTTGCCGGTGCAAAACCGGGCGACAAATTGTCGCATCTGAGCCAGCGCCAGGCGGCCGGTGATAAAGTGCTGATGATTGGCGATGGCATTAACGATGTGCCCGTGCTCGCCGGTGCCGATGTCTCGGTTGCCATGGCGTCAGCCTCGGATCTGGCGCAAACCCGCGCCGATTCCGTACTGCTTAATGATCGCCTTGAGGTGATTGC
>NZ_JBRFPI010000057.1:0-16115 GCF_053579595.1 Cellvibrio sp. | reverse complement strand
TTACGCACGCAGACAAACCAAGACCCCACAAAGGCGCGGTACGCCATTCAGCACCGCTCGCTTGACCTTCACCCAAATTGTCTGCCAGGTCTGGACCCATATCGTGCAGCAACATATCGGTGTAAGGCTTGATGGTTTGACTGCGCAATTCACCCAGTGGATGGTATTGGCTAGTCACTACGGATGGCGTATGGCAACCCACACAACCAATTGATGCAAATTGTGTTTCACCGCGCTGTACTGCTGCATCATTCAAGTTGCGCTGAGGACGCACACCAAGGGTTGAAATGTATTTCACCAAATTATTCAGGTGAGTATCTGACAACTCCGAACCACTCGCACCGCAGTCGGTTTGCGCAGAACCGCAATCAGGATTAGGCAGCACACTGGTCATTACGCCCATATCGGAATTGAACGCCGCTGCCACTTGATGCTTGACGCTGGTAGTACCGGCTTTGTAACCAAAGCGGCCCAAACGGGTTTGGCCAGAGGGATCAACCACACGCTGGGCGCGACCGGAAATGCCATCGCCATTTGCATCATTAATATCTTCTTTGGCGAGAATCGTTGCTTCTGGAATCGCTTCCAACAAACCCATACCAACTAACTGTGGAGCAACACGCGCAGAGAAACGCGCTGGCGTTACGCCGCTGAATTGATAATTAGGTTTACGCAGGCCATTGGTTTCAGTCCAGAAGGCGATAGACGCTTGCCCTTCACTCGCAACACCTCCGGCCGATTTTGGTTGCAACGCGCGACCTAAATTCGGATGCGGATTGCCATTGAGGTCGGCCACTTTAAATACCCATTTCTCCAGCGGTTGGCCAACCGGTGCAGGTGCAGCGCGGCCATTGCGCACGTGACATCCAGCGCAGCGATCATGCACATAATGCGGGCCCGCTTTGCCGACGGTATCGGGGAAGGTGCCGTTATCAACGACGTGTTCATCGTGTGAACCATCGATAAATGAAGCGTGATGCACACGGCGACCCAATACAAATGGTTGGCCATTTTGCGATGCAAGGTTGGTCGCCATTTGGATGAAATGGTTGTCCGGTTCATTCGAGTGGTTGTACGGTAGTGTTGTTTTACCGCCTAACCAGGCTTTCTCCGGGATTTCTATCGAATCTTTTCTGCCACCAATGGTGCCAAAATTGCCGGTAACATCCCAAGGCACCAAGCCTTTGCCAACAATATAAAGATAGGTAGTACCGTAGTAAGCCGAACGACCGTGCGGGACTGTGTGGTCGAGGAATTGGCTCAATTCAAATTCCAGCTTATCGCCGATGCGGATATTGCGGCCTTCGGGCGCATTGAAACTGCGTTCTTTGTAGTAATTGAGATTGTCGATCACGTTCATGGTGCCGTTATCTTAATACTCAGCCACTGTGCCTACACCGCGATAGAACCAGCGGTTTTCTGCCTCGGTATCGTTCAATTTAAATTGTGTCTTCACATTCATGCGCACAGTGCTGCCGCCTTTGGCCACGTAATCCACAATTTCAATTTCAGCGGTGCGGTGCTCCCAATAAAAACTCAGGAAGTGATCATAAGCCTGGAACTGGTCTTCTTTCGCATGACGGTCACGGCCGCGGTCAGCAATGCGTGTTACCAATGCATCACCGCGATCGAATTGAATCGCGCCTTCAAGCACGGTTGATGCGTTATATAAAGGCACAATATTGCCCAGGCTCGCCGCAGACGAACTGGATGCGGGTACCGATGCAGGTGTTGAACTGCGTGGCGTACTTGATGGAGCAACGGAGCTGCGTGGGGTGCTCGATGGAGCAACTGAACTAGGTGGAGTGCTCGAAGGTGCAACCGAACTGCGCGATGAACTGGCAACCGTGTTAAGTGAATAATTTTGCCAAGCGGTATCCTGCCCTGCCCCTGATCGGATAATAGTGAAGCTGACGCTCACCACACTGCTTGTATTTAAGTTGGGGATGTCATAAGTCCATACACCCCCCGCTACATTCATGCGCACATTTTGTTGCGCGCCGTTGTTGATGCGGTAATGGATATCAGCGATGTCAGCTTGGGTCACAGTCGCGCGCAGTGTAGTGCTGTTGAGCGTGGTCACGCAGCCGAGATTGCAATTGCCCGCCGCCACACTGGATGCAGCAACAGATGAGGCTGCAGGCACTGCACCGAATACATCCATTTCAAAAATCGAGTAGCCCCAGTTATTGCCAGCACTGCGCGTCAATGCATTCATGCGTACATAGCGATAAGTGCCGCTCAAGCCGACGGTATCAGTGCGGTTGCCAAAAGTGCCACCGGTACGCAGGCTGAGTTGTGTCCAGCTGGAATTATTGTTGGAACCGAGAATTTCATAGCTTGCGGCATTTGCGGCTTCCCACAAAATCACCACTTGATTGAGCGCATAGGGCTGGCCTAAATCGAGTGTGAGTGAACTAGGCGAAACGCCGTGATTGGATTCCCAACGGGTGCTGCCGTTGTTGTCATTCGCCAAATTGGCGGGTTGTAAATTGCTACTGCCGGTGGCAGAAACGGCGTTGATGTTGATAACTTGTGCGCTGGTAGTTTGCACATACAGGCTGGTACTGACGAGCGTGAGTAAGGCGCAAACGGCGCGACGGCCGAATTGGATGATTCGCATGTGATCTTGCCTCTGTTGTTGAAATTATTGTTTTTTGAAATAGTGAGTTGTGCGAGAGGTTGAGTTGCCCAACTAACAACTGCCCTTATAACAACGGCAATGGGAACCAACGGTTGATTGGTACGGATCCTTGATCGTTAGATTCAGCATCACTGCTGCGATGAGTTTCATAAACACAACTGTTCCGGCAACACCACAGAACGGGTTCAGTAGCGCTTATGTGGTGGCTCGAATGCGATTCTAAGTGCCGGAGAAAAATCTGTCGTCCCACTATGGGCGCGACGTGAAGTGAGCATTACAAATGTGAACCCGTGAGTAAATTTGGGATTATAAGAAACAGGCTTGGCAAGCGAAGCGCGACTTTATTCACACTCCATTTCCGAATGGAACACGCCACTATCGGGGTGCCACTAAGTAAAACCGGTAGGTGGGACGTGATTAGCGAAGTTCGGACAAATTGCTGCACAAATACTTCTACAAATCCCTGCACAAAAAAACGCCAGAGTGTTTGCTCTGGCGTTTTGATAGTAAACAAAAGTCAATAATTCGATCAGATCACACCGCCTCCAAATCGAGCTGTTGTTGCTCCTCACCCGAGGTGTAACGAATGCGCTGTGCTGCACGAATCAAGTTGCGGCTGTTAGTACCTGACTTGGGATATTCACTGAAACCAAAACTCCATTTGCACAGTGTGAGTTTGCCGCTAATTGCTACCGAGTTCTTAAATGCGCTGGCCATTTTTTGCAAGATTCCATTGAGCATCGCCGGATTAGTGGATGGGATCACCACCATAAAACTATTGCCCCCACAACGCGCGATCAATTCGGCAGTCGGCACATTCCCGTCCAGCTCGGCGACAAAATATTTGATCAAGGCTTGGGTAAACGCTTCGCCATGGCGCTGGGTGAGATCGCGATAATCACTCAACTCAAAATAGGCGAGCGTAAACGCGGCGGGAACATTGCTACCTTCGCTAACCGTCAGCTTTTCCAATACGCGCGCCTCCAGAAAACTGCGATTGGCCAAGCCCGTGAGTGAATCGTAAAACGCTGTCTGACGTGCAGCGGCATTTCTATTTTTTTCTTCCTGACGCGCCCGTTCCATCGCGCGGAAATCGGTATAGGCAGAATAGAGCGCAAGCAGCAGCAAAATGCTCGCAGCGATTGCCGTCGGGATGCCCATCCAATCGCCGCGCAATAAATTTTCCGGATGGCTCTGCGCGCCCATCGGATAACTGGCTGCCGCCATTCCAGTGTAGTGCATGCCGCAGATAGCCGCCCCCATCACCAACGCAGCCAATACTTTAAAAGCCAGTGCATATTGCGGCGGGACATCGCGCACCTTGCGGCAAATCACCAGCGCTGCGCCCGATGCCACAATGGCAATCACACCGGAAAGAATCACCAGCAGCGTGTCGTACTCAATACCTGGATGCATTTGCATCGCATACATACCGCCGTAATGCATCGCAAAAATCCCTGCACCCATAATAAATGCGCTGGCAGCGATGGTTTTTACGGAGACTTTTGCCAGGGTGATGACATAGAGTGCCAGTGCCGATGCAAACACGGCGGGCACCCAGGAGAGCAATGTGAGGGTGGCATTGAAACTCATGTGCATATGCATTGGCATTGTGTAGGCGCTCATGCCCACAAAATGCATCGACCAAATACCGCTGCCGAGGCTAAGCGCACCGGCCGCCAGCCAGAAGCGACGTGAGTTTCCGTCCAGATTAAACACCCGTGTGCCGAAGTAAATCGCCGTATACGAGGCGATTACCGCCACACAGTAAGATGCAAATACCAGCAACCAATTGTAGGAACCTTCCATTAGAGTCACCTTTCTAGAAATTGAAAGATGCTTTACGCGCCACATCAATTCCCGGATCAAGACTCTTTTGCGACTTTACGCTTCCTTACCTCAGGTTATTTCATCCACAGCATTAACAAGCCCAGCAGCATTAGCCCGATTGCGCTCCAACCAGAAAACAGCCAGCGCCACAGGCGCAATTTGGGGGTAAAGCCTATGCCATACACAAAACCGCAACTCATGCCGAGCATCAGCACCATGGCGGCGTTGTGATCCATGGTGTCGGGGGTGGTGCCGAAAAAATGCGGCCAGGCAGTGATGAGCACCATCACCACCAGCGAGAGGCAAAATACCAACACCCGCCCTCCTCCTTGAGGCGCGGGTTTTTCCATCGGCTCGGTTGCCGGTTCGTTTTTTTGCACTGAGGGATAATTGCTCATCGCAGATTTACTCACTAGTCGCTTTGTCACCAGCAGCAGGATCATCAACCGCTTGGGTATCACTCATGGTGTTTTCCAACCACATGGCATTGATGATGCCGAACGAACACGCGAGTAAAACGCCGAGAATCCAGGTGAAATACCACATCATTTTTCTCCTCAATAAATAGTAGGGATTAATAGAGTTGATGGCTGTTGGCGAGAATCGCTTTTTCGTTCAAGCGGCCACGCATCACCCAGTAACCCCAAAGGGTGTAAGCCAAAATCAGCGGCACAAATATGCACGCCACTACAAACATAATCATCAGCGTGGTGTGGCTGGAAGTGGCATCCCACAACGTCAGGGATGAATTAATCTGCACATTGCTCGGCATGAGGAAGGGGAACATTGAGAATCCCGCGGTGAGAATCACACCGGCAATCGCCAGGCTCGATGACAAAAATGCCCAGCCTGCCTTTGCCTTTACACTGAACCAAGCGCAGGCTAATGCACCCATAACACCCAACACAGGTGCAGCGAGCATCCAACTATAGAGACTGTAATTTTTCACCCAGCCACCCGCGACTAACTCGACGGATTTAGTGAGCGGATTGGATGGGCCGTTGGTGTCGATATAGCCCACTAATTGATAGCCATTTAATTGCGCGACCCAAATGCCAGCCAAACCAAACAATACCGCTGTTGCCACTCCCAACACCAAACCCACACGCTGTGCTCGCGCCCGGATAAATCCATCCGTTTTTAATTGCAACCATGTTGCACCGTGCATCAGCAGCATACTCACACTCACCAACCCGGCCAGCAATGCAAAGGGACGCAACAAACCGAACAAGCCGCCGTCATAACTCGGCCTTAGCATTTCGTCGTAAGAGAAAGGCACACCCAAAAATAAATTGCCAAAGGCGACACCGAATAACAGCGATGGAACTAATCCACCGACAAACAGTGCCCAGTCCCAGGCATTGCGCCAGCGCGGATTTTCCAACTTGCTACGATAATCAAATCCAACCGGGCGCAACCAGAGCGCGGCGAGCACGATTAACATCGCAAAATAAAATCCGGAAAAAGACGCGGCATAAATTAGCGGCCAAGCCGCAAAGAGCGCGCCGCCCGCCGTAATAAACCACACCTGATTGCCGTCCCAGTGAGGGCCAATTGTATTGATCATTACCCGCCGCTCATCATCAGTTTTGCCGATAATGCGCAGCAACGCGCCCACGCCCAAATCAAACCCATCAGTCACTGCAAAACCAATCAGCAGTACACCGATGAGTACCCACCAAATCACCCGTAATGTTTCGTAATCCATTTATGCCACCTCGGTTTTTGTAGTATTTTCCAAATCGTAACGGCCGGTGTGCAAGGAGCTCGGCCCTTGTTTGGAGAAGCGAACCATTAAATACATTTCAAGAATCAACAGAATTGTGTAGAACAAAATAATACCGATCAGCGACGTCCATACTTGATCTGTCGTGAGTGAGGAAGCGGCCAAGCGCGTCGGCAAAATTTCGGCAATTGCCCAAGGTTGACGGCCATACTCCGCTACAAACCAACCGGTCTCGCAGGCAATCCAGGGTAGCGGTAATGAAAACAATGCAAGCTTTAAAAACCAGCGCGGTTTATCTTGTTGATGTTTGGTGCTTAACCAAAATGCGTAGATAAAAATGAGCAGCATCGCAAAGCCACAGGCAACCATGATGCGAAATGCCCAGAACATAGGCGCGACTTTTGGCACAGTGTCACGTGCGGCTTGATCGATTTGTGCGGGCGTCGCGTCAACTACCTTATCGGTGTAGCGTTTGAGTAACAGACCGTAACCCAAATCATTTTTGACTTGTTCAAATGCCGCGCGATTTTCCGGCGTATCTTCACCGCCTTTTAATTTGGTGAGCAACGCGTAAGCTTGCATTCCGTTAACTATGCGCTCACGCGCATGCTCACGTAAATCCTGAATACCGTGAACCGGTTCGGAAATAGAGCGCGTTGCAATTAACCCGAGTAAATATGGAATTTTTATCGCGCTTGTTGTCTCTTCTTTTTCCTGATCAGGAAATCCTACGACAGTAAACGCGGCGGGTGCGGGGTGGGTTTTCCATTCTGCCTCAATAGTGGCGAGTTTCATTTTTTGCACATCACCCACTTCATAACCGCTTTCGTCGCCGAGAATAATCACAGAAATAACCGAGGCCAAACCAAATGCCGAGGCAATCGCAAAGGAGCGCTTGGCAAAACCCACATCTTGTTTTTTGAGTAAGTAATAAGAAGAAATCGCCAACACAAAAACTGCACCAGTCACATAACCGGCCGATACAGTATGAACAAATTTCACTTGCGCGACCGGGTTAAAAATCACCTCGGAAAAATTCGTCACTTCCATGCGCATGGTTTCGTAATTAAATTCAGAGCCGACGGGATTTTGCATCCAACCATTGGCGATCAAAATCCATAACGCCGACAAATTGCTACCGAGTGCAACCAACCAGGTCACTGTCAAATGTTGCACTTTAGTCAAGCGATCCCAACCAAAGAAAAATAAACCGACAAAAGTGGATTCAAGGAAAAATGCCATCAGGCCTTCAATCGCGAGCGGCGCACCAAAAATATCGCCCACATAATGGGAGTAATAAGACCAGTTGGTACCGAACTGGAATTCCATGGTTAAACCCGTGGTAACGCCCAATGCGAAGTTGATGCCGAATAATTTTCCCCAGAATTTGGTCATATCCTTGTAAATAGTTTTTCCGGTCATGACATACACGGATTCCATAATCGCGAGAATAAAACTCAAGCCCAGCGTGAGCGGCACAAAAATAAAGTGGTACATCGCCGTGAGTGCAAATTGCAGGCGCGATAAATCCACAGCAAGTTCGTTCATAGGTTAACGTCCTTTGGGAGGTTGGCGGGCGTGGCCGATGATGATGACGGCAAACCCATTTTGAGGTGAACATCGGGAGCAACAGCAGGTTTTAACGGTTTAAAGGCGACATGCCATAACACCGTGATGAGTACCAGTTTGACGACCAGTACGGCAGAAATATCGAACACCAAGGGTTTGCGAAACATCGAATCCTGCGGGAGGCGTTCACGTAAGCGTTTCAACATTTGACTCCATCTCCGTGCTGTTACAGCACCATCGAGTCTAGATTGCTATAACCCGCTGTCGCGCGAATTGATATATATCAACTTGAAATTAATTCTTACGCGACAAATTGCCGCGCAAGAAATTTCCGCTAGTGGAAGTGATGCATTTTTTTATCGAGGCGGCGCAAACCAATCGCATCCAACAACCATTTTTCATAAAAGGGCTCGGACACGCCGGTTTTCATTTTGGCGAGGAAATATTTTTCGAACGCGATTTTTCCAAGATGCGCCCACTTACCTTGCTTGTACCACATGATATTGCGCGGCGGCATTTGTGGTACGGCGATAAAAGCAGCGCCGGTATCACCCATATCGGCCAGACAAAATGCGCTCCAGCTACCTTCAAAATCAGCAACTTCACCATTAATTTCCGCAGCAATATTGTGTACCAACGCGGTCATCATGGATTCGATCATGTAGCCTGTTTTAGGTGCGCCTGTTGGTACAGGTGTTTGTTCAATGGGCGGAATAGCTACGCATACACCCGCTGAAAAAATACTGGGGTATTTGGTGCTGCGCTGGTGCTTATCAATCATTACAAAGCCGCGCGGATTGCATAAACCTTCTACTTTTGCCACCGCATCGACACCCCTAAACGCGGGCAACATCATGGAGTGCACAAAAGGTAACTCATGTTGTTTGATCACCTGCCCTTGCGCATCCACTTCATCGACAAACATTTTTCCCGCTTCAATGCGTGTGGTTTTGGCGTTGGTAATCCAGTTAATCGCGCGTTTACGCAACTCTGATTCCATCATGCCTTTTGAGTCACCTACTCCGCCCAAGCCCAAATGACCGATGTAAGGCTCGCTGGTAACAAAGGTGATGGGCACGCGGTGGCGCACACCGGCGCGGCTGAGGGCGGTATCCAAAATAAAGGCGTATTCATAAGCCGGGCCAAAACAACTGGCACCGGGCATAGCGCCAATAATCACTGGGCCGGGGTTATCAACCAGCTTTTTATAGTCTTCGTAGGAATGTTCCGCGTGGGGCAAGGTGCAGACGGATTGTGTAAACCCGCTGTGAGGGCCAGCGCCGGGAACTTCATCGAAGGCCAACTTGGGGCCAGTGGCAATGACGAGATAGTCATAATCCACACGTTTACCATCACTCAGGGTGAGGTATTTATCGACCGGGTTAATCTCATCCACCCGCTGCGCGATAAAGGCAATGTTTTTCTTTTCCAGATAGGGGCGAATCGGGAAGCTGATCTGTTCCGCTGCGCGCCACCCCACAGCCAACCAGGGGTTAGACGGGACGAACTGAAAATCCTCCCGTTCGTTGATCATGGTTACCTGATGGTTTTTCCCCAAGGCATCGTGCATTTCGTATGCCCCCGCCATTCCTCCCAAACCTGCTCCAACAAATACGACATGAGCCATAGCACACCTCTTTAGCAAATTGGATTGCGACAATATTCACGGCCTTGGGGGCAACTACAGGAATCTGACCCCTTGCATTACATAATAGATCACTAATTTAGATATTGCTAATTTATATTTATTTAATATAATGAAATCAAACTCACAAAAGGTAGACGCAAAATGAATATGCCCGTCCCTAAAGACGCTGGTCTTGATGACATGCAACAACACGCGCAGGATGCCGCTGCCCTGCTTAAAGCGCTGGCAAATGAAAACCGGCTGATGATTCTCTGCACCCTCATGGGCGGCGAGATGTCCGTAGGTGAACTAAATGAAAAAGTACCGCTGAGCCAATCTGCACTGTCGCAACATTTGGCCAGCTTGCGCGAAGCCGGATTGGTCAGCACACGCAAAGAAGCGCAGACCGTTTACTACACATTGCAGGGTGATGAAGCACAAAAAATCATCGCAGTATTGCAATCCATTTACTGCCCACAAGATTAATGATTCTCGAGAAAAAATATGAACCATAAACGTATCCACCCTGTTGATTTGATGGCAAATGAAACCGTCGATATGTGCATTTTGGATGTGCGCACTGCTGCTGAAGTCAACGCTGCTGGCTTACCCAATTGTTTGCATATTCCCCTGCATGAATTAACGGCAGAGCGCGTACAAAATGAAATTGCTGCAAAAGGTAAAAATGGTGCGCAGATTTTTTTACTCTGCCAAGCCGGAAGACGCGCTGAAATGGCAGCTGAACAATTGCACGGTAAATTAAATGCAGAGCTGGTGATTATTGAAGGCGGAATGAACGCCGTTAAACAATCCAATATTCCGCTGGCGGAAAAAGGCAAAAAAGTGATTCCACTGGAGCGCCAAATCCGTATCGCTGCGGGTTTGTTGGTAGTAATCGGAGTGGTGCTCGGTACTTGGATTGATCCAGGATTCTATGCACTGTCTGGCATTATCGGCGTGGGCCTGACATTCGCGGGCATTACCGACATTTGCCCAATGGGAATGTTGATCGCCAAAGCACCCTGGAACAAATAAATGCTGCTATCCATTGGGCTATTAATTGGCTTGATTCTTGGTCTCACCGGCGCAGGTGGTTCAGTGTTCGCCGTGCCACTTCTGTTGTTACTCGGCGGTATGTCCATGGCCGATGCCACAGGTATTTCGTTGGGTGCAGTAGCCGTCACGACTATGTATGCCAGTTTGCGCAATAAATTTTCGCGTAGCACGCCGAGCGTACTGTGGAAGCCCGGTTTGATTTTGGCGATTAGCGGCGCGCTAAGCGCACCAGTGGGCAAATGGTTGGGTATGCAGATGAGTGAGCTATGGTTAATCAGCAGCTTCAGTTTGCTCGCTGTAATCATCGCGCTGCGCATGTGGGTAAATGCACAAAAAAATCCGGCATCGGCACGCGTGGTTCGTGCAGGAAATTTTGCTAATGTCCCCAGCCCGGATCATTTGTGCAATCTCAATCCCACCGGGCAATTTGAATTGCGCCCGCGCTGCGTGAGTGGATTATTAATCGGCGGTTTAATCGTTGGGGTGTTGTCGGGTTTATTTGGTGTCGGCGGTGGATTTTTAATTGTGCCGCTACTGCTCTCACTCAGCGCAGTCACCATGGCGCAAGCGGTGAGTACATCGCTATTAATTATTGCGCTTATTAGCAGCTCCGGATTTATCAGCCATTTACTGCTGAGCGAAACACAACATTGGCAAAGGTTGCTACTTGTCGCGGCAGGCGGTGTGATCGGTATGATCATTGGCCAGACCGTCAGCCATAAAATTGCAAATGTGTTGCTGCAAAAAATATTTGCGGTGAGCTTGTTGATTGTTGCAGCTATTACTCTTGTGAGGCAATTATGATTTTCCGTCAGCTCTTTGAACAAGAATCCTCCACTTACACTTATTTGATCGCCTGCGAAAAAACACGCAACGCAGCGTTGATTGATACAGTGAAAGCAGAAGTTCCACAATATTTGCAATTGCTGCGCGAATTGAATCTCACCTTGGTTTATGCGCTTGATACGCACACTCACGCCGACCATATTACCGGTGCAGGCGAACTGCGTGATTTAACCGGCTGCACCACACTGCTCGGCGAACAGGCAAACTCTGGTTGTGTATCCCACGCATTGCGCGATGGCGAAAAAATTCCTGTGGGCGAATTAACGCTCACTGCTTTGCATACGCCCGGCCATACCGACGACTCCTACACATTTCATCTCATCGACGGTGACGAACAGTATTTATTTACCGGCGACACATTGTTAATTCGTGGCACCGGTCGCACGGATTTTCAAAACGGAAGCGCTCAAGAGCAATACCACAGCCTGTTTGGAAAATTATTGCTATTGCCGGAAACCACCTGGGTTTACCCCGCCCATGATTACAAAGGTTGGATGCGCACTACCATCGGCGAAGAAAAAGCGCACAACCCACGCCTGCAAGTAAAAGACGTAACCGCTTACGTGGAATTAATGAATAACCTGAAGTTACCTAACCCAAAAATGATGGATGTAGCCGTACCCGCGAATCGCGCCTGCGGTAAAAACTAATACGGATTTTTAAGGAGTCGCTATGAATAGCACGCGTATGAATTTCACATTAATACTTGCACTGACTGGTGTTATCTTTTTATCCGCCTGCAGCAAAGATTCGTCCCCCCCAGCAGCGCCGAAAAAAATACCTGAACTGGCCAATATCCAACTCAGCCTACAAACCACTACGCAAGAAGTGAAATACGATGGCGTGATTGAAGCGATAAATCAAGCGACTGTGTCGGCACAGACCTCCGGTCGCATTGTCGAGATCCCCGTGGACGTGGGCGATTATGTTGCCAAAGGCGATTTAATTATTCGTTTTACCGATACCGAACAAAAAGCACGTGCGGCAAGCGCCAGAGCGCAATTTACCGAAGCTCAAGCGCAATATACGCGTATGCAAGAAATGCTCGCGAAAACATTAATCGCGAAAGCAGATTTTGATAAAAGCGAAGCCGCATTTAAATCGGCTGAAGCCAATCTGCGTGAAGCAGAACAAAACCTCGATTACACAGTTATCAACGCTCCCTATGCAGGAATCGTCGTCAGCCGCGCAGTCAATGTGGGCGAAACGGTGTCCCCTGGCAAAGCACTGATGACGGGGTTATCGCTGGAGCACCTGCGCGCGCAGGTGGATATTCCGCAGCAACATATCGGCCCGGTACGCAAATACAAACAGGCGCGAATTTATTTGGCAGACGGCACCATTCTGGAAAGCAGCGACCTGCGCATTCCCCCCAGCGCTGATCCACAAACCCATTCGTTTAAAGTACTCGTGAATTTGCCAGAAGGCGATCATCAATTATTTCCCGGCACCTTTGTGAAAATTGCTTTTGCCACTGGCGAGCAGCAGCAGTTATTAATTCCGGCGAGCAGCGTTAGCAAACGTGGCGAAGTGAGCGGCGTATATGTGATTAAAGAAAATGCCCTGGAATTTCGCCAACTAACCCTGGGTTCGCTTACCAGCGATATGAATTATCCGATCCTCGCCGGTGCAACTGCCGGTGAAAAAATTGCCACTGATCCCATCGCGGCTGCGAATGCTTATAAAAATTTGCACAGTGCGGAGCAATAACTTATGGAGCCCCAATTTATTGAACAGAAAGGCACTCAGCAATCACTCGGAATTTCCGGTCGCATTGCACGTGCATTTTTAACCACGGAAATTACCCCACTATTGGCACTCACCGGATTACTGCTCGGTATTTTTGCGGTGCTGGTAACGCCGCGCGAAGAAGAGCCACAAATTAACGTGACCTTTGCCAATGTGTTTATTCCCTTCCCAGGTGCCACTCCGGAAGAAGTGGAAGCGCTGGTGACCAACCCCGCTGAGCAAATTGTTTCAGAGATTGAAGGCGTCGAACATATTTATTCTACATCGTCACTCGGCATGGCGAGCCTCACCGTGCGCTTTGAAGTCGGCCAGCCGCGCACGGATGCAATCGTGCGTTTATACAATGCGTTTTATGCCAATAGCGATTGGCTGCCGCGCAATCTGGGTGTAGGCCAACCGCTGATTAAACCCAAAGGCATTGACGATGTACCCATAGTCGCACTGACCTTGTGGAGCAAAAATGATGCAACCACGAATAGCGATTTACTCAGTGTTGCACGCGAATTACAAACTCAATTGCAGCGTGTATCCGGCACGCGCGATATCGATATTCTTGGCGGCTCCGATAAAGCCGTGCGCGTATTATTTGATCCGGAACGCATGGCCGCATATGGTTTGGCGCTGGATGATTTACGCCACACACTCGGTGCTGCCAACACTTCGCAAGCAGCCGGCTCACTGGTAAGCGACAATCGCGAAATGCTGGTACAAGCGGGGGATTTTTTATTAACCCCGGAAGAAGTGGCCGATCTGGTGGTGGGTGTTTACCAGGGTGCGCCCGTATTTTTGCGCGATGTTGCACAAGTGAGTTTAGGTGCTGATCAACCCACGCACTATGTCTCTCACGGTTTTGGTTCTGCATCGACCACCACAGATGGAAAAAACAGCGGTCGTTATCCCGCCATTACCTTATCCATCGCTAAAAAGCCGGGCGAAAATGCTGTGGATGTAGCCGAGCAAGTGATTGAACGTGTCGCGCAATTACGCGGCGTGAGTGTGCCGGATGCCATCAATGTGAATGTCACGCGCAACTACGGCGCCACGGCGGAAGACAAGGCGCAAACGCTGATCAAAAAACTCATTTTCGCCACACTTTCAGTCATTATTTTGGTGCTGATTGCGTTAGGTAAACGCGAAGCCATTGTGGTAGGCGCTGCGGTGATTGTGACGCTCGCCATTACGTTATTTGCTTCATGGGCTTGGGGTTTTACGCTTAATCGCGTATCACTGTTTGCGCTAATTTTTTCCATCGGCATTTTGGTGGACGACGCAATTGTGGTGGTAGAAAATATTCATCGCCACATGAGCTTGGGGAAATTATCGCTGAATGAAGCTATCCCAATCGCCGTAGACGAAGTGGGCGGCCCGACTATTTTGGCAACCTTCACCGTTATCGCCGCCCTACTGCCTATGGCATTTGTGACAGGATTGATGGGTCCTTACATGTTGCCCATTCCGATTAATGCGTCCACCGGCATGCTAATTTCCCTTGCCGTCGCCTTTATGTTTACGCCCTGGTTATATCGCCGTTTATTTGCGCATGTTGATCACGGCAGTGTTAATACCAGTGCGAATGCACATGAACCCCACGGCAATAAATTCCTGCCATTTTTTACACGCATTATGACACCGCTGTTAAATCGCGAAGCCGGAAAAAAAGCGCGGCTTTGGTTACTCGGTGGCATTCTCGGTCTAATCTTCGCATCGATTGCTTTAGTAGTCGTGCAAGCCGTGATGTTAAAAATGTTGCCTTTCGACAACAAAAGCGAATTTCAGATTGTGGTGGATATGCCCGAAGGCACTCCTCTGGAAAACACCCAAAGAGTATTACAAGCTCTCGCGGATAAATTGGAAACCATTCCAGAAGTTACCGACTACCAATTGTATGCGGGCACCTCTGCGCCCATTAATTTTAATGGTTTAGTTCGCCAAAATTATTTGCGCCGCGCGCCGCATATGGGTGAGATTCAAGTCAATTTGGTGGACAAACATTTACGCCACCGCAAAAGCCACGACATTGCCCTGGCCGCGCGCGAATTAATTGCGGACGTCGGCAACACCATGAACGCGAATATCAAAGTAGTTGAAGTCCCTCCCGGTCCGCCCGTGTTATCGCCACTGGTGGCAGAAGTCTACGGCATGAATTACCAGCGTCAGCTAGATGTCGCCAAACAGGTGCGTGCCGCGTTTGAAGCAACGCCCGATGTTGTCGATGTAGACGATACGATTGAAGCACCACAAACCCGTTGGTTAATTGCAGTAGATCGCGCACGTGCAGCGCGTTTGGGTGTGGATCAAACCAGTGTCGCCAATGCGATCAGCACCGCACTCGTGGGCGAAGATGCTTCTTATCTTCATACTACTAATGCAAAAGTTGCCCTGCCTGTTCGGCTCGAATTGCCCGCCGGGGAGAAAGACAGTCTCGAACGCGTGTTGGCAATAAAAATCCGCGCGCGCGATGGCAATTTAATCGCGCTTAGCGAGGTCACTCAGGTCATCGAAAGCCAACGCCAACAAACCATTCACCACAAAGATTTGTTGCCGGTGGTTTATGTACTGGGCGATGTCGCAGGTGAAACCGACAGCCCACTCTACGGTTTAGCCGCGATTTATAAACGCATCGAAGAAACACCACTAGTTGGTCAAGTTATCGACCAGTATTTAAATTCGCAGCCCGAAAGTCCGGTTAATTGGAGCCTGAAATGGGACGGCGAGCTGCAGGTGACGCTGGATACTTTTCGCGATATGGGTATCGCCTACTCCGTCGGTCTGGTCATGATTTATTTGCTGGTGGTGGGCATGTTCAAAAGTTACTCAGTGCCGCTGATCATCATGGCACCAATTCCGCTCACCATTATCGGCATCATGCCCGGCCACGCCCTGCTCGGCCAACAATTCACCGCACCCAGTATGATCGGCATGATTGCGCTGGCCGGAATTATCGTGCGCAACTCCATTTTATTGGTGGACTTTATCCAACAGGAGATACGCAACGGCAAATCCCTCGAGAGCGCCACCATCAGCGCCGCCGCTGTGCGTGCCCTGCCGATTAGCCTTACCGCACTGGC
>NZ_JBRFPI010000056.1:0-16161 GCF_053579595.1 Cellvibrio sp. | reverse complement strand
CTGTATTCAGCCAACAAATCGTTAAAGAAACTCAGGTCAGCTTGCGCTTGCAAGGTGTCGGTGATCTGCTGGGTAAATTGGTCGATACGATGTTTGGTAACAGTGGCGCCGCTCGGCAATTCCATCAAGGTAATAGGCTTTTTAGTCGCTTTCTCGATGGTGTAGAGCAAACGTTTTTCACGTGGCGCTACAAACAAAATTGCTTTACCGCTACGACCGGCACGGCCAGTACGACCAATACGGTGAACATAGGCTTCGCTATCGTACGGAATATCGTAGTTCACCACGTGGCTTACACGCTCAACGTCAATACCGCGCGCGGCAACGTCGGTGGCGATAACGATATCGAGTTTGTTGGTTTTCAAACGCTCAATGGTGCGCTCGCGCAATTGTTGGTTCATATCGCCATTGAGTGCAGAGGCAGAGTAACCACGTGCTTCCAATTTTTCGGCGAGTTCAACAGTGGCAGTTTTGGTGCGCACAAAAATAATCATACCGTCGAAAGGTTCAACTTCCAGAATGCGGGTGAGTGCATCGAGTTTGTTGGTGCCACTCACCATCCAATAAACCTGTTCAATATTGGCATCGGTTGATTGGCTGCTGGCGATTTTAATTTCGGTGGCGTTGTTCAAATAATTGTTGCAAACATGACGAATTTCTTTCGGCATGGTGGCTGAGAAAAGTGCGGTCTGGCGAGTTTTTGGGGTGTGTTCCAAAATCCATTCAACGTCATCGATAAAACCCATACGCAACATTTCGTCGGCTTCATCGAGTACCAGTGCTTTTAAATTATTGAGATTCAAACTGCCGCGACGCAAGTGATCCATTACGCGACCTGGAGTACCTACAACTACGTGGGCACCGCGTTTTAATGAGCGCAGTTGGCTCGTCATATCCTGGCCGCCGTAAATCGGCAGCACATGGAAACCAGGAATTTCACTGGCGTATTTTTGGAAAGCTTCTGCAACCTGAATCGCGAGTTCGCGTGTCGGTGCCAATACCAAAATTTGTGGATCTGCTTGCTTGGTGTCAATGCGAGACAACAATGGCAATGCAAATGCCGCCGTTTTACCGGTGCCGGTCTGTGCCATGCCGAGAATATCGCCACCCGCAAGCAATACGGGAATTGCAGCTGCTTGAATGGGTGATGGTTGCTCGTAGCCAACTTTTTGGATGGCGCGCATAACGGGTTCAGAGAGGGCTAAATCGGAAAACATAATGGGTTCAGACATGTAATAACCTGTGTTTAAACATAAAAATCGCACGCAAAAAATCACGAGACAACAGCGAAGCGCTGCATCTGTACTTTTTTACGGTTTGATTCTTATTAGTTTTTTAATGGGTGTTTGCGAAAAGCATCGCCCGATATAAAGAAGGGCAACAGTGAATGGGCAAACACAATAAAGTGGGGGGCGATGATTGATCGCTAAGCGTATGAACTACATACAAGGTTCGGCTGCGTGTGAAATTAACTCAAGGAGTCAGGGCACAAGTGCAGTCGTAAAAGGCGATTTAATCAACGAATTCCCGCGTCATCTGCAAAGCAGACGTTTATGCAATCCACAAACTCCGATTCGTATAACCGATTGCATACTATGGGGCAGGCTGAAGAGATTTGAAAAACAGAATCGATCAGCGTAAATATCTACCAAGTGTCTAAAAATATAACAAATGGTCGGGCAGCCCTCAGACATCCAGTCTGTTCAGCATTTACCCCATGGCAAGACATTCACGATCAAGAGAGGGGTTACTGAAAGTGCGCGGAGTATAGAGGCTTGCGGCTTTCAAGGCCAGTTAAATTTGAATCCCGTCGCAAATTAGTGCTAAGCCGGCGCAATATCGCGCACAAAATTGCATAAGTGAGCGCCCTTGGCGAAACGGACTGTTCGGCGCGAGGGGCTGGGTTTACACTTCTATCCTCAATAAAGATTCCCTTTTATGGCTGAATGTTATGGCTGAACGACATATCTCTACCACCGCGCTTGCCCGCCTGATTAATAAGGAGAGCAAAGAACTGTTTATTCTGCTCACCTCGGGCGGCTGGATTGTGAAAGTGGACAACCATTGGCAGCTAACCGAAAAGGGTAAGTTTGAGGGTGGGGTCTACGTTAATGATGCTAAATACGGTGAGTAGATTGCGTGGCCAGAATCGATCCAGCAGCATCCGCTATTAAAGCTCCTACCGGAAGCTCCTTTGAGTGCGACCAATCTTGCCCATAAATGGGATATTCCCGCGCGCCTCGTTAATTTGTTGCTCGCCGAGAAAGGGTTGATCAAGAAACATATTCGCGGCTGGCTGATAACCGCCAAAGGCAAGAAGATAGGCGGGCAGCAACAGGAAGCTGACTCCGGCATCCCTTTTGTAACCTGGCCGGAAACAATTCTGGATGAACCCGAGCTTATCGCCTCGCTCTTGCAAATTACTGGCGATGAAGGCTTAGCTGGTCATCCAACACTAGATGGTCACAGTGTGAATAACGCAGTGCAGCGCCGCATCGATAATTGGCTGTACCTGACCCGTGTTATCCATGCACGCGATTATTCTCTGTTGTGGGGTCTGGATTCTGCGGTTGCGGATTTTTATTTGCCTGATGCTGAGCTTTGTATCGAGTGTTGGGCCGATGAACTCGGTTTGGAAAGCAACCGTGCTGCGGTGATCAGCGGCGAATTGGAAAAAAATCAGGCCTACAAAAAACACAGAGTTGCTTACGTCGAGTTTCGCGATGAAAATATTCATCAGGTAGATGAAATACTCGCGCGGGAATTGCTGCGGCGTGGCGTTGCCGTTTATTAATAAATCGTTTTAGGAGTTTCTCATGGCAAGTGTTTTTACAATGATTATGGAAGGAAAAATCCCCGGCAATTTTGTCTGGAAAGATGACAAGGCCGTCGCCATCCTGACCATCCAACCTATACGCCAGGGCCATGTGTTAGTGATCCCACGCGCCGAGATTGATCAGTGGAGCGATTTGCCATTGGATCTCGCGTCACACTTAATGCAAGTGAGCCACAACATCGCCAACGCGTTGAAAGTGGCTTATCCCGCTACCCGCGTTGGTTTTATGATCGCAGGCCTTGAGGTTCCCCACACCCATATTCACTTGGTGCCCATGGACTCAATGGATGATTTAAGTTTCGCGTTTGCAAAAAATGCCGATGGCGAGGTATTAAAACAAACAGCCGAAAAAATTCGCAGCGTTTTACAAGGGCAGGGGTTTGTTGAGGCGAAGGTCTAATTACAGCACGCATCCAACTATTCGCGAGTTGGATGCGTATTTGTGTCCTATATGAATCTCTTACTCGCACCCAATTCGCTGCTTTTCTGGCTAACCATCTGCATCACCCTCCCGATATTATTGTTGGCAGTCCGCCATGCTCCCTGGCATCAGGTGCTCACTAGCCAAGTACGCCAACATGCATTATTTGCCACCATACTTGCGCTGGCGCTGCTGTGGCTGCTGCAAGTATCTGTGCGCGATACCTTGGCAATTCATCCCTTATTAATGACAGTCACCACCATGGTGTTTGGCTGGAGCCTTGCGATCTTAATCGGAGCCATGGCATTGGTTGCGCTGGAGATCTATCAAGTACCGCTGCATGCGCTCACGCTGGATTGGGATGTCGCCGTCGCGCAATTTGATTTGAGCACCTTGCCGGTCGATTTTTGTTTAAGCGTCGCGGTTCCGGTGGGTTGGGCCTGGTGTGTACTTTGGTTGGTGGACCGCTGGAAATTTAAAAATCCGTTTACCTATTTTTGGGGAGTTGGATTTTTTGGTGCAATGCTAAGTTGTATCTGGCTCGGCCTTGCTGCCATGTTGTTATTTGCAGTTACAGGTAGTGATGTTCAGTTCGCAACTACTCAAGAGCATTTCATTGTTTTTGTGTTGATGACCTTTCCCGAAGGTTTTGTAAACGGGCTTATCGCAACGGTGATGACGGTGTTGTATCCTGATATGGTTAAGACCTATCGTGATGATTGGTATATAGGGAAAGAATAATCAGGTTGAAATATGCAGTTGTATGAAGTAATCCCTGAAAGAGTGGAAGAAATAAATAGGCAAATTGCGAAACTGGATCGTTGGCTAACAAGTTCCACGGTATTTTCAGATGGTGCTATCGCTGGAAGTATTGATGAATCAGGTTATGCGTTGTATACCTATCCTGAAATTTCCGGCTACTACTTTTCTTACCTTGCGTACCGTATTCACTCGGATGGTGACGGTGAATATTTAGCTGAAAAAGCACAAAAAGTACTTGGTTATCAGCAACAGATATGGAGTAAATCTTCTCCGCCGGCCACACGTTTATATCTGAATAGGGTATTGCAATCACAGGCAGATTGGCGCAATCAGGGATTATTTATCTTTGATCTTGCAATGTTAGTGCGTGGTGTTGCAGATATATCCCTTTATATTGATACCACTTCATGGCCTGTGCCCACATTGCTTAATTACATTGATGGTTTTTGGGATGGATACAAGTTAAACCCGGTGCGTTGGTTTGCCGGGCGCCCTGAGGGGGCACCAGATCGATGGTCTACACGTTCCGGAGCCTACCAGCTTAAAGTCGTTGCCGCATTGAAACGGGCGGCTGTTACCTGGAACAGTTCGATCTTGCTTGAAAAAATCGCGCCGGTTCAAGCGGCTTTACTGCACGATTTTAATCAAGGAAATTTCATAGCGCATAATCCCCACAGTATTGCCTATGCGCTTGAGGGTGTGTTGTTGTTGGGTGATCGTAATGATGTGAATTGGGATGTGGGAAAAATGTGGATTGAAAACCTCGCGGGTGCAGTCGATGGAGCTGCGCACGATGATATTGATTTTCGTCGAGTTGATGTTATCGCACAGTTATTACGCCTCAGCTGTTGTGAACCTTTTTTTAATGCATCAATTGCGGACAGGCTTTATCAATTATTATGTTCAGCCTTAAATGCTGATGGCAGCCTTCACTTTACATTGCCTCCCTGTAATGTAACTTATAAAAATACATGGCCGGTGTTGTTTGCCCGCCAAGCGCTCGATTTTTATCGGAGTGTTTGTCTCACAGGTAACGGGCTATCTATCAAGGAAATGAGATGTCTATTTTAAAAAAACTGGTAGCTCGTTTTACTTCACCTTCATCGTTTACGGCGCGAATTTCCGATATATCCGCTTTGAAAACCCAATATTTACCGCAAGAGTTTTGGATTGAGCTTACCTCGAAATGCCCCTTTGATTGCGTGTTTTGTTCGCGCGCCGCTCTGCGCGGGAAAGGGGAGCATATGGATTTTCAACTCTATAAAAAATTAATTGCCCAAATGCGAAATCCAAGGGTGATAAGGTTGAATTATTCAGGTGAATCTATTCATTATCCGTACTTGAGTGAGGCTATTGCCTTGGCCAAAGCAACTGGTGCGCGAGTTGAATTAGTGACCGTGCTTGGCTCAGCTAAACCCAGGGTTATCGAGTCGTTGGTAAAGGAAAAACTGGATCGTTTGACGATCTCGATCCATGCATTGAGTGAACCAGTATATCAACAGATTTACGGCCATTCGACTGTTACAAGCCTGCGCGAAAATCTGGCGCTCTTGCAGTCCTTTAAAAAAACCTACAACTCTCATTTACCTCTGATCGACTTTGCTTTTGTGGCCATGGAGCGCAACCTGAAAGAGCTTCCATTCGTGGTGGCTCTGGCAAATGATTCAGGTGTTCGGCAAATTGATATTCATCCTGTTATTCGACGGGATGATATTCCCGAAACTTTTTCACAGGAATTGATTGCAGGAAATTTGACGAGCCACTTTCGTTTATCTCTATCCCAAGCATTGGGCGATCTGGAAGCTGCATATCCCTGTATTGATTTGAATGTCTCCAATAAAGAGCTGGAACACACTCCATGCTTGGGTGCCTATCCAATTGCTTATCCTTCGCTCTTGCCTGAAGGCGCTAAAATTTTTTCCTGTGAGCAAAATCCTTGGGACACTGTGCATGTTTTAGCAAATGGTGATTTGGTCGGTTGCGAAGTGCGTGATCAAATTCCCTTGGGTAATTTAAATAATTCAGATTTGCATAGTATTTGGCATGGTGAATCTTATCAGGTGTTTCGTCGCAACTATGCGGCTGGGATGGATGAAAAATGTCGTAATTGTATATATAAACTTGCCTACTTATCTGACACTGCTATGGATGTAAAATCCTATTTTCGTCCAGATGAATGCCAACAACAATTGTTAATAGGCTGGCACTTTGCGGAATCGCATCATGTATGGTCATCGACGAATGATGCACGGGTGGTGTTGGCAAGGCCTCTTAATGCTACGCATCTGGTTATTGCCGGGATGTTGCCAGCATCAAAGAAGGCTGATGTAAATGTGCTAAAGGTAAGTTTGGCCGGTGCTGAACACAAGGTAAAAAACTCAAGCGAAAAACATCTCCCGTTCAAATTAGACATCCTTCTCCCCCAGGGGTTAGAGCAATTAATTATTATCGATTTTAATGTCTCTCATGTTTTTACGCCGCAACAACAAAGCACAGGCACAGATGCGCGACAATTAGGTTTTTTACTGTCGGAAATAAAATGTCTATAAAAACACGTGTTTCTTACTGTCTTAGCTATTCGGTAGGCCTTTCTTTTTATTGGCTATGCCGGGCTGCGTCCGGAATCGGAGCATGCATAAATACAAACTCGCACCGGCAAAAGGCTGCACGGCAAATTACTGGTGTAATGACGCCCGGGATTTCAGTCATTATCCCTGAACGTGATAACCCCGTAATTTTAAAAACCTGTTTAGAATCCTTGGCGCAAGCGATGGAAAAAATTCAGGAGCCTTGCCAAATAATAGTCGTTGTGAATGGTGCCCCAGAGGAGCGGTATCAGCAGTTAAGTGAAGCATTCCCTGTAATAGACTGGGTTTTTGTTGCGGAACCACTTGGTTTTTCCAGCGCTGTGCAGTTAGGTTTGCAAAAGTCGATATTCGAGTGGGTGTTCCTGTTGAATAATGATATGCGCCTTGAACCTGATTGCTTGCAGGAATTAATGTCATATCGTGCAGGTGATATTTTCTCGATCGCCAGTCAAATTTTTTTTGAGGACCAAACCCGTCGACGCGAAGAGACAGGGTTAACCGGGATTCGTATTGAGCGCGACGAAGTACATTTATTTGATAAGGATGTGGATTCTACCGCAGTAGTAGAACATTTTTATTCCGGTGGGGGCGCATCGCTTTTCAGAAAAAGTTTGCTCAATCGTTATATTAAGCTAGCCCATAGTTATGATCCCTTTTATTGGGAGGATGTTGATTGGGGGAGGAGGGCTACATTAGAAAATTATCGTAATTTATTTGTACCTTCAGCTAAGGTGTGGCATTTACACCGAGCCACAGTTGGTCGTTTTTATACGCCGGAACAGGTGAATCGCATTTTTGCGCGCAATAAATGGATTTTTTATCTCAGATTTGGTTTTCGAGGTGTTCACCCATTTTGGCTGGGAAGAAAACTGCGTGATTCTGGCTGTGTAAATGGAAAAACCCTGGTAGATTTATTATTGGCTTGTATTGAAATTGGGGCTGGAACTGTAAATGTGAATGTAAATACAGAGGAATTGGTTCGTGATAAAAATTTTTCGTTAATGCCTTGTGGTAAACCACATTTACCCTGGTTGTTATTGGTTATTCCTTTTGCGCTTTATCCGAAAGCTCATGGCGCAGCAATTCGTCAACACAACCTTTATCGGGAACTCTCCAACTATTTTAATATCTGGCTAATTTCTGATGAGGGAAAAGAATACGAAGGTATATCATGGCTGAATACGGTTCCTTTTGTTCGCGTCAGTCTACTTAAAACTCCTAGACCAGAAACAACTGGTTCGCGCAGTGCGCGCATGAAAACCCATGCACGTGAACCCTTGCGAAAATTAATCCTCGATGCGGTTGCGCGGGTATGTCCGCACGTTATTCAAATTGAACACGAAGAATTATGTGAGCTGATAGATATTCGCAAAAAAAATATACGATGGGCAATTACTTTGCACGATGTGAATATAGGCCTTGGTGAGGACGCTGAAATAGCCGATTCGCGTTTACTAAAAGCGCTTGCCGGATATGATGCTATCTTTACTGTGAGCAAGGATGACTCTCAGCTGCTTCCCGTCGTTAATCATTGTATTGAGAATGGTGTTGACCCACAAAAGTTTCACCCGGTTTCAGTGTCATACGGTAAACGATTGGTTTTTGTCGGTCCTTTCCGTTATGGCCCTAATCGTGAAGCAATGGAATTATTCATTAAAAACTTATGGCAACCACTGCGCGAAAAATACCCTGATATTACATTGCAGATATTGGCTGGGCTAGATAATTCAATGGCTTTTGTCGAGGCGCATTCTGTTTTTCAACAACCTGGCATTGAATTGGTAGATACAACTCCCCGGGTTAATGAATATTTGAATTCGTCTACGATAGTAATTAATCCGCTTCAGGGAATACGTGGTTCTTGTTTAAAAACTATCGAGGCATTGGCCAGTGGCAGGATTTGTATATCGACTCGCGATGCTGCACGTGGTCTGGAGAGTTATGAGTTTACTAATTTAAAGGTTGCGGAAAATTGGGTTGAGTTTCTTGATTTGATCCAGCGGTATTTGGAAAATGATATTTTGCGCGCTGCTGAGGAAAATCCGGATGTCACCAAATTGCAGCAGTTTTACTGGGGTGCACGCGCTAATCAGCAGTTAGCTGTCTATCAACAGTTAACAGGGATGGCAACAGTTACCAGCCATGACAACAGACAGGTAAGTAACAATGAAGTCGTCGGTATATAGCAATTACGATCTAATTGCGTCTATTTTTGATCAGGATATGGCGCTCAACATGCGTTTTGATGACATCGGTTTTTATATCGATCGAACGATGGGCAAAGACTCCGTTTTGGAAATTGGTAGCGGCACTGGCCGTATAGGAATCCCTGTCAGTAAGGTCTGCAACAGGTTAGTGGGCATAGATGCTTCTTTGCCTATGCTGCTTATGTTCCAACAGAAATTACAGCAATCGCGAGCAATGGCTTCTAACATTCAGCTTGTTGTCATGGATGCGAGATCATTGGCGTTACAGCAAAAATTTGATTACATTTTTTTTGGCTTTTCGAGCATTAATTATCTAACCGATCCGAGTGAAGTGATGGCTTTTATCCAATCGTTAAAATCCATTTTGCAAGTAAATGGACGCGTGCTGCTGGATATCTTTGTACCCAAAGAGCTTGCGGTTTTGCCAACTGATTGGACGTTAGATTATGTGCGGCCCTTGCCCTCGGGCGGGCAACTCAAACGCTTCAAGCAAATAACACCGGAAGGATCCATCAATGTGATTAAAAGACGTTATGAGGAATATTCTGCAACTCGAACGTTTAAACGGGTTATCAACACTGAAAGCCGTATTCGCCCTTATCGACCTGAAGAGCTAAAAAATATGCTGATCACATCCGGTTTTGGCATTTGTGGAGAATGGTGGAATTATGGCCAGGGCAGCTCGGACAATGCTGCGTTTTTTTCAATAGAAGCAACATTATCATGATGTCGGGAATACTAACCGTGAACGTCTGGGACTATGTATGAAAATAAAAATACTGACGGTGTTTGGAACCCGGCCAGAGGCGATAAAGCTTGTTCCTGTTATTCGTGCGCTCAACAGCGATAAAGATATAGACGCTAAAGTTTGTGTAACGTATCAGCATCGCCATATGCTAACCCAGGTTTTAGAGTTGTTTGATGTTAAGGTCGATGAGCAACTTGAGAATGAGCCTGTCAATCAATCCCTGTCGCAATCCCAGGCGCGCATGTTGGACGGCTTGGATAAGATTATCGCCAGACTAAAGCCAGATCTTGTATTGGTGCATGGCGATACCTCCAGCTGCCTGGCAGGAGCACTAGCGGCGTTTTACCATCAAGTTCCTGTATTGCATATAGAAGCAGGTCTGCGTACAGAAAATTTGCGCGCCCCTTTTCCGGAAGAGGCGCATCGACAAATGGTTGCGCGAATTGCGAGTTTACACTTTGTACCAACCGCACGTGCGCGTTCACATTTGCTTGCAGAAAATATTGCGGCTGATTCGATTTATATTACCGGCAATACCATTGTTGATGCATTGGCTGTGGTGAGCCAACAAATTGAACAACTTCCCGAGAGCTCCTTCAAATCTCAGTTGCAGCAACAAACCGGAATGGCATCCTGCGAGGTAGCGCGCCCGCTGGTATTGATAACCTTACACAGGCGTGAATCCAGCGGCGAAAAATTTTGCTCCCTTTGTAAGGGAATACGTCAGGTGGCTAAAGCCAATCAGGATTGGACTTTTGTGTTTCCTGTGCATTTGAACCCGGCGATTAATGAGCCAGCAAGAAAAATTTTAGGTGATGTTGCCAATGTCTATTTAATTCCACCACAAGATTACCGGTTTTTTATCTGGTTACTTATGAAGGCTGAATTAGTGATTACCGACTCTGGTGGTGTACAGGAGGAGGCAGAAGTGATTGGTAAGCCACTGTTTATTGTGCGTGATAAAAGTGACAGGCCTGAATCATTGGTGCGAGCCAGTACCAGGTTGGTTGGGACTGCCCCATCAGATTTAATCCTCCATTTGAATGAGTTTTTTGAGTACCGGAAGACTTCTGCTGTTTCACAATCGGGTACAGATAGTGTGTGGTCGGATATTTTTGGAGACGGCCAAGCGGCGCAACGAATCGTCAACATCATTAAACACCAATACGTTAATGAGGTAGCCGGTAATAATATTGTCGAGTTGGATTCTGAGCCTGTAGTTAGTCACTGATTCAGGTGCGACCTTTGGTAGCACGGGGATTTTTATTGATCCAACCCGCTTTTAATTCCCTTCTTTTAGTTTGTTCTGCTAAAAAATTTCCTCCTCCTTTATATATGCCCTGTAGATTTTTTTAAAAACCTTATATAAATCAAACAATTAAAAGTGGGTCGCTTTTCCGTCAAAACTGAGCCGGAGCATTTTGCGTGTAGCGCCAAAGTGAAGCGACTACCTATTTTCCGTTGGGTAATTATGGCTGCACTGGAGATAAGCCAGCCTACACTGGGAGGAGAGACCCAGTGTCAGGTTGATCGCTCAAGCAACAAGACCACGCAGCCAATGAGAGATAACCAACGAGAAAAAGGTCCGAGGAGGACGCTGTTATGTTCATAAAATCAAGAATGTCGATGGCAGTGGTTGCAGCCATGACCTCGACACTGGCACTGGGGAGTGCTCAGGCAGCAGATACAACTGTCGATGAAAACCTGGAAGAAGTCGTG
The DNA here is from genome assembly GCF_053579595.1 of Cellvibrio sp. Taxonomy (NCBI): domain Bacteria; kingdom Pseudomonadati; phylum Pseudomonadota; class Gammaproteobacteria; order Cellvibrionales; family Cellvibrionaceae; genus Cellvibrio; species Cellvibrio sp. The sequence goes on along the minus strand of NZ_JBRFPI010000056.1, from coordinate 4,880 downwards.
GTCACAGGTATTGCAGCGAGCCTGGGGCGCAGTATCGATAAAAAACGCAATTCAGAATTGGTGAGTGACAGCATTACTGCTGAAGATCTGGGTAAGTTCCCCGACAACAACATCGCCGATTCATTGCAGCGTATTCCCGGTGTGGCGATTGATCGCGCGGGCGGTGAAGGCCGCTTCGTCAGCATCCGCGGTCTGGGGCCGGATTTCAGTGCAGTGTTGATCAATGGTCGCTCACCGGCGACTGAAAACGAAGACCGTGCATTCAGTTTCGATACCCTTGCTTCTGAATTGGTGCGCACGGTTGATGTCTTCAAAACATCCAATGCTGGCCTGAAAGAGGGCGGTTTGGGCGGTACTATCAATATTATCACCGCACGTCCTTTTGACTTTGATGGCTTCCACGCTGCGGGCAGCATCAAAGGTATGTATGAAGAAAACAGCGAAGACACCAGCCCACAGGCATCATTTATTGTCAGTAACACGTTTAACGATGAAAAATTGGGTGTGCTTGCATCGCTCACTTATCAAGAGCGTTCCAGCGCGAAATATACCGTTGAGAACGAACATATTTCCAAAACTACCGAAGAGCCTTTCTTGGAGTTCATCGAGCCCTCACTAGGTTGGGGAGGCGGGTACGCCTACTCAGGTGATGATTTGGAAGAAGACACTTATCGTATCCAAAGTTTGTATGCGGGCATTACCAACGAAACGCGCGAGCGTATTGGCGGTAATTTAGTATTGCAATTACAAGCGGCCGATAATCTCGTACTGACCGCCGATATTATCCACTCGAAGTACGACACCTCTACTTCAAAATATTCCACCGGCTCTTACATGTGGGCACCGACTTTATCGCCTCTCAATCAGGTCGATCAAAACGGTTTCTACAATGTAATCAATCATGGTTACGATGCTGGTTACAACATAACCGGCTATGCACATTTGTTGACGACCACCGAGCGCCCGACAGAATCCAACGTTGGCGGTTTGAATGCGGCTTGGGATATTTCTGACGAATGGAAAATGATCGCTGATATTTCCATGTCTGATGCGATTCTCGATAACCGTGGCCTGGATCGTTTGTACATCGTTGAATTTTTGGATCGACCTGGATACATCATGACCTCCAATGGTGGTATTCCAACCCTTGAGTACGCTAATCCCGCAGCCATAACACCGGAAATGGGCAGCGCCAATATGAAAGATTTGCGCGCGCGTATTAATTCGAATGATGGTGTTTACAACAAAGCCAAAAACCACGAATTCAAATTGGATTTCGAATGGGCGCCAACAGATTCATTTCTCTCGCAAGTGAAATTTGGTGCGAATAATAGTGTTGCAGAAAAAATAACTGAATATTGGGGCACACCCGATTTGATTCGTCGTATGTATCACGGTCTTGCAACCCAGCAAGTCATGGATACAGATGCAGTTATTAAAGGCGTTTTAAAACCGGGCAATGTATTTGGCGGATTAAACGGCGATGTTTATATGATTGATCCGGTTGCCTATCGCAATTGGATGGCAGAAAACATTGACGGTCGTACGCGCGCCAATACACCGGCGGGTATTGCATCCAAAGAAGCCTTCATTGCTAATGGAAATAGTTGGGATGCCGTTAAATCCAACGATTCCTCCACTATTGAAGAAGACGTTACCTCTTTCTATTTAGAAGCTTCTGCTGATACAGATATTTTTGCCATGCCGTTGCGTTTGTCCGGTGGTGTGCGTTACACCGATACGGCATTGACATCATCAGGTACTACGCAAGTATTGATAGGCCTTGAGCGTGAAGCTGCTGAGCCGGGTAGACCACCATCACCCTGGTTGGTGCAACAATTTGCGGATGAAGCCGGCACTGCGGTTGCGATGAAAAATGATTACGACAACTGGTTGCCATCACTCAATGCGCGCCTTGAAGTTACCGATGATTTTTTTATTCGCGCTGCATTTAGCGAGACATTGACTCGCCCAACATTGACAGCGTTAGCTCCATACACGTCATATCAGACGACGACTACTTCAGTCCGCACGGCGCGCGGTAACAACCCAAACCTCAAGCCTTTTGTTTCACAAAACCTGGACTTGTCATTTGAGTACTACTACGGCGATGCCAACATGTTTGCTGTCGCGTTGTACGAAAAAGATATCGACGATTTTATTGTGACCATGAGTTTGCCGGAAACCTTGGAGACAATTGTTGACGTTGAAGATCCAGCGTGGAAAACCTTTACCGTTACGCGTCCGCAAAACGGTGAATCGGCCACTATTGAAGGTGCTGAACTTAACTGGACTCATGTGTTTGAAAATGGATTTGGTTTATCCGGTAACTACACATTTGTGAACAGCGATGCATCACTAAGTGCTGCTGGTGCAATCCAACGATTTGCGTTGCCAGGTATTAGTGACACCGGAAACGCAACGGTTTTTTACGATAAAGATGGCCTGCAATTGCGTGTTGCCTATAACTACCGCACCGAATTCCTCGGCCGTGTATCTAACGGGCCAAGCAGTGAACCTGTTCACTACGATGCCTATGGCGCGGTTGATGTCAGTGCAAGTTACGATTTCACCGACAAGATTACGGTGTTTGTTGAAGGCAGTAACGTCACCGGCGAAACCGTCAACAAATACGGGCGTTACAAAAACCAATTTATCGGTTTTGAGGATACCGGTGCTTTATACACTTTTGGTATTCGCGCCAAGCTCTAGGTTTTTGTCGTTCTTATTTCATTGTCCTTTAGTTGTGACTCCCGTTTGCCCGGCTTCGGCCGGGCCTTTTTCCCCTTTTGCCTGACATTTGTGTTCAACAGGATGTACTGCGTAATGGACCACATCTTTGCTGTAGATAGCGTTAATCACACAATAATGTTTGTTATCCGATAAAGGTGTTATATGAAAAAATTATTCAACCTTGGTATTTTTAAATTTCTATCGTTACTTATCGCATCATCTATTTTTTGTTATTTAGTTAGTGCACAACAAACCTGTAATACCTATGTCGGTGGCGGGTGCGCAGAAATTAATGCGATGTATGTAAAGCTTGATTCAACCTCCAGAATCGCTGGCGTATTGGGTGATACCGCAGCTGAAAATACCTTGCTCAAATTTGCGCGCGACAACGGCATCAATTATTTAATCATGTATGACTTGCAAGGATTGGTTGCCAATTCTACCCGTGCAACACAATTGGCATCGCTGATTTCCCGTGCAAAAACCCAGTATGGTGTGCAGCAAGTGGGGGCAGCATTAGCAGAATCACAATTTGGCAACAATATTGTTGATTACAACAATAGCCATGCATTTAACGAGCGAATTGATGTGCTCAATGTGGAGCGTGAATTTTGGCGTTCTACAACTAACCGTGCTGCTGAATTTGATGAAACCATCAATGTGCTCAATTATTTTAAAAATCTAGGTACTGCCAATAACTTAACCACTGAAATTTATATTGGCTGGATCACTGCTACAGAAGGTGCGCGCTTGGGTGATGCAGCTGATCGTGTATTGGTACATTTTTATCGCCAGACCGATACCGAAATTATTAATTACGGTATAGAGCGTTTGCAGTACCTCGCCGGTGCCAGCCGCAAAGTGAACATAGCGCCTATTTTTTCCAATGAAGGCCCAACAACGACTGACGATGCCGAAACCTATTTTATGGGCAACTGGTTAGCAACCAACCCGAATGATAAAGCGTTTAAAAGTTGGATTACCGGCTACAACGCACTCAATGCCACCTGGAAAAATAATCTTCAAGTCGTGGGTTCCAATTGGTTTTTATACAATCATTTTCCCGCTATTTACGCTGCTAAACCCAATCACATTACCAGCAATCCCACCAATCAAACTGCCTGCGCTGGTCAGTCGCGCACTTTTACTGTCGCGAGTTCTGCTACCAACAAAAGTTATTGCTGGATGAAAAATGGCAAGTGCTTGATTGATGGTGGAAACATTGCTGGCGCACGTACAGCATCACTTACTGTATCTAACATCAGCGCAGCAGATGTGGGTAATTATGCGGCGCGGGTTATTAGTTACGATGCAAATAATCCCACCAGTTTTACCTCAACCAATGCGAGCTTAAGCATAGGCGGTAGCTGCGGTGGTTCTGGAACAAATCGCGCGCTGAATAAATCGGTTACGGCATCTTCATTTATCGCAGCGGGTTATGAACCGGCAAAAGTAGTTGACGGCAATACCACCACAACCCGTTGGGCAAGTGCTTATTCCGGCTCACAGTGGATTCAGGTTGATCTGGGTGCTTCATACAGCATTACCCGGGTGAAATTAACCTGGGAAGCAGCTTACGCAACGGCTTATCAAATCCAGATTTCTACTAATGGCAATAACTGGACAACACTGCGTTCAGTTACGGGAAATACAGCGCTGATCAATGACCAAACCGGCCTAAGTGGCACGGGGCGTTATGTCCGCATCAACGGCACAGCGAAAGCATTGCCAGCCTGGGGCTTCTCGCTGTTTGAGTTGGAAGTCTATTGATTCGTTACAGACTGCCTCTGTGAGGCAGTCATTTTTATTGTTAATCAAACCCCAGGGTTTGATGTGGTAGAGGTATTAGCACTATGTGGAAAAAATATTTATCAGTTGCAGGGCTTGTTCTTATTGCGGGTCAGGTGTGCGCGGGGTCGCTTTCATCTGCGGATTTAAGGGTGTTTGCCCAAAACGCGGAATTGCGCTTTGGTACAGTCAGTAATTTTGGGCGCGAAGGTGCTTTTACCGCGCAAGTGACTATCAATAATAATTCCTCCTTGGCCTTACCAAAAGGAGAGGGGAATTGGACAATTTATATTCACTCCCTAAAACGCATATTGTCCAGCGACTCCCCCCAATTTACCTTTAACCATCTGCAAGCTGAT
>NZ_JBRFPI010000055.1:0-16352 GCF_053579595.1 Cellvibrio sp. | reverse complement strand
AGGCTTACCCGCCCCCAGATATTTTTTAAAGGCCGCATTGATGTTTTTTACTGCACCCACCGCAACCAAATATTGCGCAAAATGTGGTCGCCCCAGGGTAGCATTACCAGCAATCCCCTGCGCCCCCGACAATGCACCGGGAAATCCGGCTTTTGATAATCGATCCGCAATTGCTAGTGCGCGCGTCTTACGCGCTTGCTCCTGAAACTCCACGGCGGCAATCAGTGCAGGAGAATTTACATCAACCCCCAAGCCGACAATATGCACACCACCCTTTCCCCATTGACTGGAAAACTCTATACCAGAGATCAAGGTGATGCCTGCATCCAACGCGGCTTTTTGTGCAATCCCCACAGCAGCTATGGTATCGTGATCCGTAATCGCCAGCACTGCAACACCGCGCTCTTTCGCGCGCGCGATCACAGCTTCCGGACTAAGCATCCCGTCAGAAAAATGGGTGTGGCAATGCAGATCAAAAATCACTCGAACTCCAAACAACAAATACATCACCAGGATTGGTCATGACCGACAATAACTCTGAAAAGAATGTGAGCATGTTAGCCGATAAACCTCCCGCAGAGCCTGCAAATTCGCAGCCCAAACCTAAAAAAGAAAGTTTTTTAGCCAATCTGTTAATGAACATTGTTATCCCTACGCTGATTTTGACCAAGCTCAGCGGGGATGAACATTTGGGTGCAACCTGGGGGCTCATCGTTGCACTTGCATTTCCCATCAGTTACGGGTTGCGCGATTTTCTTATCAACAAAAAAATTAATGTATTTTCTGCCCTAGGTATTGTCAGTGTATTGCTCACGGGAGGCCTAAGCCTTTTGCATCTACCTCCCCAATATTTTGCGATTAAAGAAGCTGCAATTCCCGGCATTCTTGGCATCGTTACGCTGATTTCAATAAGAACCCGCTATCCGCTGGTAAAAACCTTTATCTATAACGATAAAGTACTGAAGATTCATAAGGTCGATGCCGCCCTGCAACACTACGGCACCCAAAAACAATTTGAGCGAACATTGAATAATGCGTCGTTGATGATTGCCGCGTCGTTCTTTTTGTCATCGGCGTTAAATTATATTTTGGCAAAAATTATTCTGATCAGCCAACCGGGAACGGCAGAATTCAATGCGGAATTAGGTAAAATGACCGCCCTGAGCTACCCCGTTATCGCACTGCCAATGATGATCATTATGATGGGGACGTTATTTTATGTATTTCGCAGTATTCGCCTGCTGACCCATCTAACACTGGAAGACGTGATTAATGATGGCAGTGAGAATTAACCGCCAGACGAACTTTATATTTTCAAAAAAATCCGTTATCGACTTTAGCCAAGAGAATGTTTCATGCTTTACGCCATTATTAGCGAAGATATTTCAAACAGCCTGGAAAAACGCAAACTAGCGCGCCCCGCTCACCTCGCCCGCCTACAACAATTGAATGACGAGGGCCGCCTATTTGTTGCTGGCCCTCACCCGGCAATCGACAATAGTGATCCAGGTGACGCAGGCTTTACTGGCAGCCTGGTTATTGCTGAATTTGGATCCCTCGAGCAAGCGCAATCCTGGGCAGATGCAGATCCTTATGTGGCGGCTGGTATTTACGCCAAGGTTGTTGTAAAACCATTTAAAAAAGTATTGCCTTAAGTCTTTTTCTTTTCATTTTTAAGGATCGGAGCAACTGTGAAAAAAATATCCCTTCTTGGCTGTACGCTATCGCTTTTCACTTTGTCGTTAGTCAGTGTACCTAGTATCGCCGCAGATAAATATGTATCTGACGTTATCTACATTCCTGTGCGTAGCGACAAAAATTCGCAAGCCAGTATTTTGCAGCAAGGATTAGCGAGCGGAACCAAACTCAGTTTTATTCGCGAAGAAACTGGCACTGACAATAATCTATGGTCACTTGTTATAACACCGGATGGCACCGAAGGCTGGGTGCGCAGCCAAAATGTAACTGACAAACCAACTGCCGCGTTACAATTGGCGGCACTATCTAATTCCTCACGCGATTTATTGACATTACAAACTGAAAATGCGCAGCTCAAAGAACAGCTCGCAAAAGTTCAGCAAGAGCATCAACAACTATTGGCTGACACAGAAGATATGCGTCAGGCTGCCACTACAGCATTTAATCTGGAAGAAGAACATCAACGCATGCTCAAAGATAACCAACTGTTACAAACCCATGCTGATGTACTCAAAGCGGAAAATGAAAAACTCAAAAATGCTGACCGATTTAATCATTGGATTTACGGCGGTGGATTAGTGTTTGGTGGTGTTTTCCTTTCTTTTATTTTGCAAGCCTTCGGTCGTCGCAAACGCAGATCAGAATGGCGCTGAGAGTAGCTAACATGTTAAAAAAAATCGTGCATTTATTATTGGGTTTTAGTCTGGTTACCAGCATCAATGCTTATGCTGCTGAAAACACCCTGGTGGCAATAAAGACCGATTTGGGAACATTTGTCGTAGATGTGTATTCCAAATCTGCACCGGTGACCGCGCAAAACTTTCTTGGTTATGTAGATGCCAAGTTTTATGACGGCACTATCTTCCACCGTGTAGTACCTGGCTTTGTTGTTCAGGGTGGCGGGATGACATTCGATTTTGCTGAAAAAGAGACCCGCAAACCGATTGTAAATGAATCGGTGAACGGTTTGAAAAATGATTACAAAAGTGTAGCTATGGCGAGACAACAGGACCCCAACAGTGCAACAGCGCAGTTTTATATCAACCTGAAAAATAACCCGTCATTAAATGCCACTGAAACAAAACCAGGCTACACGGTATTTGGTAAAGTGGTTGCAGGAATGGAAGTGATTGAAAAAATTGCACAAGAACCGCGTGGAATGTTTAAAGCCTTTCCGGAAGCTCCAAATTATGCTGTACGTATACTGAGTGCAGAACGAATTGATGCGAGTAGTTTGAACGCATTGATTGAGTCGCAAAATACCCCCAAACCATCCAGCATTAAAGATGCATTGGTACCCATTAATGACCCCCAGCAATAACACTGCACTCAGTGTCAATTTAAATAAAATTGCACTGATCCGAAATTCTCGCCCAGGAAATTACCCGAGCGTAATTAGCCATGGCGAGATCTGCATTCAATCAGGCGCAGACGGGCTTACAGTGCACCCCCGCCCGGACCAGCGCCACATCCGACCACACGATGTTTATGAACTCAGTGAGCTGGTCAAATCCCACGCGGGCATTGAATTTAATATCGAAGGAAACCCCTACGCAGAATTGCTGGGGGATTTTCCCGGCTTTATTAAATTAGTACAGGACGTGCGCCCACACCAATGCACATTGGTGCCCGACTCCAATGATCAACTTACATCTGATCACGGCTTTAATTTAAAGGTAGCAGGAGAAAAATTACGCCCACTGATTTGTGAATTGCAGGATCTCGGGGTCCGCGTCAGTTTATTTATGGATCCGGATATAGAACAAATCTCACTGGCCAAAGAGCTGGGGGCTGATCGTATTGAGTTATACACTGGCCCTTATGCCGACGCGTTTAAGCGTCAGGATGAACACTTTCACGCATTATTCCAAACCTATATCGATGCAGCAATCCACGCACAAAAAATTGGCATTGGCTTAAATGCCGGGCACGATTTAAATTTGGAAAATCTTGCCCTTTTTCGTCAAGTGCCCGGGTTGCTGGAGGTGTCCATTGGTCACGCACTGATAGTAGACGCAATCGCAATGGGGTTGCCGACAACGGTGCAAGCATACAAAAAACTCTGCTCGGCCTAATCCTACCCCTACCCCCCTCACTAATGCAAGAAACCTAGTATGAACAAACCCCGCGATGACAGCCCCGCTTATCTGGAAAAGAAGCGTTTTTTTGATTCATTAATGACTGTCTATGGGCGAAAAACTGTTCTCGAAGCACTGCAGGATCCCGCGACATTTATTTATCGCCTGCATCTGGCCCGCAGCAATAAATCAGCGGATATTCTTGACGATATTATTTCGTTGGCAAAAGCAAAAGGGGCAGAGATTATTTATCATGAGCGGCAAGCATTATCGCGCATCTCTAAAAATGCATCACAAGATCAAGGGGTGGCAGCCGATTTACAATTGCGCGGCTATAAACTCTACGATGAGTTTCTTGCAGAAAACAAGAAAAAAAATTATACCCTGCTGGCACTGGATGGAGTACAAAACCCACAAAACCTGGGCATGATTATTAGGTCGGCTTGCGCTGGCAATATCGATGGAATATTGCTGCCCCAAAAAGGGAATGCTCAAATTGACCCGCTTGTTATTAAAGCGAGCGCTGGCACTGTATTTCGAGCTCCGTTATTGCGCTGTAAAGATCTCCCCCACGCTTTAGGTGACTTTAAGCAAGCAGGTGTAATTGTCTGCGCCCTATCGTCACACGCCTCAACAGAACTTAAAAAATTCACCCCTGATGCCCCATGCATTTATGTATTAGGCAATGAGTCTGAAGGGGTTTCAAGGGAGGTTACTAAACTTTGCAACGAGCAAATCTGTATTCCAATGAATAATGGCGTGGAGTCGTTAAATGTTGCAGTCACAGCAGCCTTAATTGCCTTTAAATAATCGGTATTGAATTCCCATGTCGACCAAATAAAAAAGAGGAGCAAAAGCTCCTCTTTTTTATTGGATTTGTCACATACTAAATTAAAGCTTGTAGCCATCCTCTTCATGCAGGCTCAAATCCAAACCAACACTTTCCTCTTCTTGGGTTACACGTAAGCCTGAAGTAAATACACCAGTCACTTTCAGTAAGATATAAGTTACAACTGCGGTATAAACAAAGGTAACAACGACACCCAGCAATTGCACAACTAACTGCTCACCCATAGAGGTGATGCCACTGGCGAAACCTTGCCCGCTAAATACACCAAGTTCAGTAGATGCAAATATCCCGGCGAGAATTGTGCCCAACACACCACCAACACCATGCACAGGGAAAACATCGAGTGAATCGTCGATTTTCCATACGCGCTTTATCAGCTGAGTCATGAAGAAACAGACAACACCAGCCGCCAAGCCAATCACTAACGCACCGCCTGGACCAACATACCCAGATGCCGGGGTAATAGTGCCGAGCCCCGCGACCATCCCGGTCACAATACCCAACACACTCGGCTTTCTGAAGCGCAGCCATTCAATAGTCATCCACGCCAAGGCACCTGCTGCTGCAGAAATATGAGTCACCAACATTGCCATAGCTGCATTGCCATTGGCAGCAAGGGCGCTACCAGCATTAAAACCAAACCAACCAACCCAAAGCATACCTGCACCAGTAACCGTCATCGTCATATTGTGCGGAGGCATTGCAGTTGTTGGAAAGCCATTGCGCTTGCCAATCACTATGGCGGCAACAAGCGCCGCCACACCTGCAGTGATATGCACGACTGTACCGCCCGCGAAATCCAACAAGCCTTTTGCGAATAGCCAACCTGACCCAGCCCACACCCAGTGACAGACTGGAATGTAAACAGCAAATAACCAAAGTGCAGAAAAGATCAACATGGAGGAGAACTTCATGCGCTCTGCAAAAGCACCAACGATCAACGCTGGCGTAATAATGGCAAAGGTCATTTGATACATTGCATGCAGACTAAGCGGGATATCTCCCGCCAACGCGTCCTCGCTGATGTTGGCCATGAACACCATACTCAAATCACCAATCCATGCATTACCAGTTCCGAACGCCAAGCTGTAGCCTGCGATCAACCATAGGATTGAAACCAAACAAGCAATCGCAAAACATTGCATAAGTACCGACAAGATATTCTTTACACGCACCAAGCCACCATAGAACAATGCCAAACCAGGCAAGGTCATAAAAAGAACCAATGCTGTTGAGGTCAAAATCCAGGCTGTATTAGCGCCATTAATTGTCGCCTCTTGGGCAAGTGCGCCCTGACCATAAATAGTCAGTAGCCCCCCTAATAGCGCAAAGAGTTTGAAATTTAGCTTCTTCATAGTGACCCCATGATGGTTCTTTTGGTTAATAGGATGTGATCCGATTGCACTTTAATTTTTTGGTGAACCTTGCTCTGTTTTGACTCAGAGTCAATCTACTGATTGCACAAAGTGTAGGAAATATCCCCCACCCCATAAAGCAATCGCACCAGATAAAGGCAAAAAATATCCATTTATTAGGTAATAATTAAAACGAAGCAGGAAAAAGCAAATTTTAAACCATAATTATTTTTTATATATTTTTCATAGACATATAATCTTTAGCACCAAGGCGAACCATCATAAATGCACCACACAAGAACATATGAATATTTTTACAGGTCTATTTTGGTGCAAAACGATGAAGTGCCGTATCCCGATAACCTAAGATACAATCCACTACCTCAAACCACTAAATAAAGGATCACACATTGACCAAGTGGCTCACCCTCTGCGTATTGCCTGTATTGATTTCACTGCTCCTCTCGCGCTTAGTAATCCATCATTTTGGGAAGCGCCTGCTAGACACACCCAACTCTCGCAGCTCCCATCAAACTCCCACCCCGCGAGGCGGCGGCATTGCCATAGTTGGAGGCGTGGTCATCGCATTATTAGCTGCTTTGAGCCTGGGTCATTTAACTCTCTCCACTATTTACTGTTTGATGATTCCAGCAGGACTAATAGCAATTCTTGGAATCTGTGACGATTTGTTCAACTTGAATGTAGCTATACGCCTAACCATACAGTTTTTGCTTGCCGGCTTAGGTATTTATCTGATTGGGATCAACAATGAATGGCCAGCTCTCATTCAATTGTTAACCACATGCATCGCGATTTTATTTATTGTGTGGATGACAAATTTATACAATTTTATGGATGGAATTAATGGCTTGGCAGCACTTGAAGCAATCTGCGTCTGTATGGGTATGGCGTTAATATATTGGATAAAAACCACACACACAGACGTTATCTATTTATTGATAATTATCTCGGCAAGCGCTGGTGGGTTTTTATTTTGGAATTTTCCTAAAGCAAAACTTTTTATGGGGGATACTGGCAGTCTTTTTCTTGGCCTTGGTATTGGCCTACTTGCTATTGGAAGCATAACTGACGATTTGCGCATTTTTTCAGCTTGGCTAATTATGCTTGGTGTATTTATTGTAGATGCCAGTTACACACTTTTTTGCCGCATCCTCACCCGACAAGCTGTTTACCAAGCTCATCGAACTCACGCCTATCAAAAAATTGCAATTAAATTAAATTCACATACTTATGCAACGCTCGCGATTGTTGCCATAAATCTATTCTGGCTTCTACCTATCGCAGTTGCAGTCACAACAACTCAGATACATTTTTCAGTTGCGCTAGTGATTGCCTACACGCCTTTACTAATTATCGCGCGTAAATTTCGCGCAGGTTGTATCGAGTAATCAATTAACAAGTAAAACTTTATTTTCCTCAGGCAATTCTGGTGCGTCGATTAGATAACCCGTGGGCACCTCGAACAACAATGATTTAATTAAATCACTGTTGTTCGATTCACACGCAACAGCCAAACGCTTCAAAAACAATTCCATCTCCTGCCACGATATAAACTGTTCCATCGCACGAAAAATTCTACTATGCTCTGTGGGAGCAACATTGTCACCAATAAGAAGCTCTTCAAACAATTTTTCACCAGGGCGCAAACCTGTGTAACTAATGGCAATATCGCCATCACGGTCATGTTCATCGCGAACAGTAAGACCCGACAGGCTTATCATTCGTCTTGCCAGATCCACGATTTTTATCGGCTCTCCCATATCCAATACGAAAACATCACCGCCATGCCCCATTGCCCCAGCCTGAATAACCAACTGGGCAGCCTCACGAATCGTCATAAAATAACGAATGATGTCAGGGTGAGTTACTGTGACAGGCCCTCCCTCTTTGATTTGCTTGCGAAAAAGCGGGACCACAGAGCCTGATGAACCTAGCACATTGCCAAACCTAACCATTACGAAACGTGTTGGCGATTTTTTTTGTGCAAGGCTTTGCAGAATCAACTCAGCCAATCGTTTAGACGCTCCCATAAGATTTGTGGGACGCACGGCCTTATCAGTAGAAATAAGTACAAACAGCTCTACGCCGGCATTTATAGCAGCCTCAGCACAAAACTGTGTTCCAAACACATTATTTTTCATTCCCTCGACGCAATTGCTTTCAACCAAGGGAACATGTTTATAGGCGGCAGCGTGATACACAGTTTGAACCCTATGCTCCACCATAATAGAATCAAGTAGCCGCGAGTTTTGAACAGATCCAAGCAATGCGACAACACTAACTTGATCTACATTTTTCCCTGCAAGCTCGCGCTCAATGCTATAAAGACTAAACTCATTGTGATCTATCAATATTAATTTTCGCGGCTTCAGCTCAATAATTTGCCGACAAAGCTCACCGCCAATCGACCCGCCCGCCCCGGTAACCAAAACAACCTTATCCAAGACTGAAGCTTCCATTAAATGTTGCATTGGTTGGACGCTATCGCGCCCTAGCAGATCATCAATATCAACATCACGCACATTTTCGATTCTCGCCTTACCAGACAAAATATCGGAAAACTCGGGAATTGTTTGAACATTGATGTGATATTTTTCGAGCTTTTTAATAATATCAAGCCTGGTGCTGTGCGAGGTTCGCCCCAGGGCAAGCAGAAGCTTGCTTGCACCTGTCGCTGAAATTAATTTGGGAATCGATTTTGGGGAATAAATTTTTATATTAGAGAGCAAGGTGCCGTGCAAAAATTTATTATCATCAACAAAAGCAGCAACACGGTACCCCGTGTCCTGCAGCGCCTGCAATAGTTGATGACCCGTTCTGCCTGCACCGTAAACAATCACCGGAATAGCTTCTCTTGCTGGTAACGCCCCCAACATTAAAATGATATGACGCACCAACAATCTCGGACCCCCTATCAGCAAGATCATCAATGCAATATAAATAAAAGGGACTGAGCGCGGTATTTTTGAATATGTCATAAAACCGGAAATCGCCAACGTGGCGCCGGACAAAAATACACAGATTACGATGGTTACTATTGCCGGCTGGGTCATATACCTGAGAATGGCTCGATACATCCCCATACGGATAAAAATAAACAAGCTGGAAACAATGGTTATCAGTAATGCAGCCAATTCTTTTGCGGTGATCACTACATCAAAGGTGCCCAACCTAAGACAAATTGACAGATAAACACCGAGTGTAATAGCAAGTGCATCATAGGATAAAGAGATCAAGCGCTTGGCAGGTCTTGATGCTTCAAACAATTTCGTAAACATAGATAGCAACTCGGCGAATCACAAAGAGATCGCAAGGAATAACGTAAAGCGGAGAAGAATATCGGAAGGGAGGGTATAAAAACAGTATCGCTTTAGCAAACGATATCAGCAGCAAAGTGCCAACTTATAACTTGAAAATGCTTTCGTTAACGCGATCACGCATTTCCTTACCTGGCTTGAAATGAGGAACATACTTGCCTTCAAGGACAACAGCATCCCCCGTTTTAGGGTTTCTACCTGTACGAGGTGCGCGGTAATGCAAAGAAAAACTACCAAATCCACGAATCTCAATACGCTCACCTGATGCGAGAATATCGGACATATAATCCAGCAAAAGCTTCACCGACATTTCAACATCTTTAATGGTTAGTTGGTTTTGTTTTTCAGTAATATATTCAATCAATTCTGACTTTGTCATAACCTGATCTCTGTTATTAAACAAACACTCAAACAACACCACTGGATACGCATAAAATACAAAAAACGACACAACAACACAGTATATCGGTGACCAGAAGACTGGCCACCGATTCGCAAGAAAGATTACTCTTTACTTTGCATTTGCGCTTTGATCAGATCACCCAAAGTGGTTGGAGAAGCCTGATCAGATTGCTTGCTAGAAAGTTCTTTCATAGCAGTCTTCTCTTCTTCTACATCTTTGGATTTTACCGACAGGCTAATGCTGCGATTTTTGCGATCTACAGCAATAATCTTGGCTTCAACTTCGTCACCCACTTTCAACAGGTTACGTGCATCTTCCACTTTCTCACGGCTCAATTCAGAGGCCTTGAGAACAGCTTCAACGTCATCGGCCAAAGTGATTACAGCAGCTTTAGCTTCAACCTCTTTAACGATACCTTTAACAACAGCACCTTTATCATTTACAGAAACGTATTCTGAGAATGGATCGGTTTCAAGTTGCTTGATACCCAAAGAAATGCGCTCGCGCTCTGGATCGATGGCCAATACCACAGTCTCCAGCTCATCGCCTTTCTTGTACTTGCGAACAGCTTCTTCGCCTGCTTCATGCCAGGAGATGTCAGACAAATGAACCAGACCATCAATACCACCATCCAAACCGATGAAGATACCGAAGTCAGTGATTGACTTGATTTTGCCGCTGATCTTGTCACCTTTGGCGCAAGTGCGAGCAAATGCATCCCATGGATTCTCTTGGCATTGTTTCAGACCGAGAGAGATACGACGACGCTCTTCGTCGATATCCAATACCATAACTTCAATTTCGTCACCCAACTGAACAACTTTTGAAGGATGAATGTTCTTGTTAGTCCAATCCATTTCTGAAACGTGGATCAAACCTTCAACGCCTTCTTCCAACTCCGCGAAACAACCGTAATCAGTCAAATTGGTTACTTTTGCTTTCACACGAGCGCCTTCAGGGTAACGCTTGGTGATTTGTATCCACGGATCTTCGCCCAATTGCTTCAGGCCAAGAGAAACCCGGTTACGCTCACGATCGAACTTCAATACTTTAACGTCGATTTCATCGCCGACGTTTACGATCTCGCCTGGATGCTTGATACGTTTCCACGCCATGTCAGTGATGTGCAACAGACCATCAACACCGCCCAAGTCAACAAATGCGCCGTAGTCGGTAAGGTTTTTAACGATACCTTTAACAGCTTGACCTTCTTGCAGTGTAGCAAGCAGCTCATCACGCTCAACAGAGTTGGCTTGTTCCAACACTGCACGGCGAGAAACAACTACGTTGTTGCGCTTTTGATCGAGCTTGATAACTTTGAATTCCAGCTCTTTGCCTTCGAGGTGGGTAGTTTCGCGCACAGGGCGAACATCAACCAAAGAACCTGGAAGGAAGGCACGGATACCAGCAACGTCAACGGTGAAACCACCTTTAACCTTACCGTTAATAACACCTTTGATAACTTCTTCAGCAACATGTGCTGCTTCAAGAATTTTCCACGCTTCAGCGCGCTTGGCCTTCTCACGTGACAGCTTGGTTTCACCGAAACCATCTTCTACGCTTTCCAGAGCCACTTGTACTTCATCGCCGATTTGGAGTGTCAATTCACCCAATTCATTGCGGAATTGCTCAGCAGGAATAACACCTTCTGACTTCAGGCCGGCGTGAACAGTCACCCAGTCCTTATCAATATCAATTACTACACCGGTAATAATAGTACCCGGAACCATATCAACGGTTTTTAAACTTTCTTCAAATAACGCAGCAAAACTTTCGTTCATACTCATGGTATTACCTATAAATTAGAGATGCAGACGTTAAAAACTCGCCCCATCTATTCCGCATGGCCAGTCATACGGGTCAGTTAAAGTAAAATGGAAGCTCCCTCAGGCTGGGTTTGACAGATTCCACTACTGCTAAAAATGTATCCGAGACGCAAATCAAAGCATAGAAAATCAGCAGGTGCGCAAGGCTAGCAGAATGCCCCATATTTTTCAATAGGTTAGCTATGTTTGCGTCGCGAACTGGGGGTAGGAACGAATTGTAAAGGGAGGGAAAATGAGTGATCGCTAGAAAACATGGCAACCACCCATTAAGTATTTAAAAATCAGCGCCTTACGACACTTAGGCCACGCCCCACAGCATAATACTCAATACCCAATGAAGCCATTCTGTCTGGTTCATAAAGGTTGCGCCCATCAAAAATGACCGGATTACGCAGGGCAGATTTGAGCAGATCAAAATTCGGCGCACGAAAATTTTTCCATTCAGTACAAATAACCAGTGCATCCGCGCGCTCAAGCGCGGCTTCTTTCGTACCCACCAGCTTAAGATCATCACGCAAACCATAGATGTGCTGCGTCTCTTCCATTGCGACCGGGTCATAAGCCTGAACCTTGGCACCTGCAGCCCAAAGAGCCTCCATCAACACCCGGCTTGGGGCCTCGCGCATATCATCGGTATTGGGCTTGAAGGATAAGCCCCACAAGGCAAACACCTTACCTTTCAGGTCATTGCCAAAATGACGGGCTAAATAGGTAAATAATTTGCTTTTCTGCGCCTGATTAACCTTATCGACCGCCTCCATAAGACCAGCTTTGTAATCCACATTGCGGGCAATATTGATCAGCGCCTTAACATCTTTTGGAAAGCAGGAACCGCCATAGCCACAACCAGGGTAAATAAAGTGATATCCAATTCGCGGATCAGCCCCTATGCCATTGCGCACTTTTTCAATATCGGCACCCAGCAACTCTGCCAAGTTAGCCATCTCATTAATGAAGCTGATTTTTGTTGCAAGCATCGCATTTGCCGCATATTTAGTTAATTCTGCGGAACGGACATCCATAAAAATCATGCGATCATGGCTGCGATTAAATGGAGCATAAAGCTCGCGCAACAATTGCTCTGCCCTTTCACTATCAGTACCAACCACAATACGGTCAGGCTTCATAAAATCATTAATAGCAGCCCCCTCTTTTAGAAACTCCGGGTTGGACACAACATCGAAGGGGATACTAACCCCGCGCTTACCAAGCTCATCCGTAAGTGCGGTATGGACTATCTCTGCAGTACCTATTGGCACTGTTGACTTATTAACAACCACTCTGTAATCAGTAATACGCTGACCAATTGTTTTTGCTACAGCAACTACGTATTGCAAATCGGCAGAGCCGTCTTCACCAGATGGAGTTCCAACAGCAATAAACTGCAGCTCACCATGCTGAACAGCAAGATCCATACTGGTGGTAAACTTCAGCAAACCATGTTGAACCGCCTGTTTAACAATTGCCTCCAGTCCTGGTTCATAAATCGGAATAATCCCTGCATTCAGGTTATCCACTTTTTTCTGATCGATATCAACACAAAGAACATCATGACCAACGTCTGCAAGGCAAGCGCCAGTTACCAAACCAACATAGCCAGTTCCAAATACCGTGACTTTCATTAGAAACTCCCTAGCCTGTTAAAAATAGATTGATAAGCTTTCTTAAGATCGACCATAACTATCTTCGTAACGAATTACATCATCCTCCTCTAGATATGGGCCTGACTGCACCTCAACAATTTCCAAGGGTATTTTTCCAGGATTACTTAATCTGTGTTTTGTGCCAACTGGAATATAAGTAGATTCATTCTCTGACAATAAAAGTGTTTCTTCGCCTTTTTGAACAAGTGCCGTTCCTTTAACAACTATCCAGTGCTCTGCGCGATGGTGATGAACTTGTAATGACAAGCTGCCACCAGGTTTTACGCGAATACGATTTACCTGATAACGGTCACCCGCATCTATTGCATCATAACAACCCCACGGACGATAAATTTCGCGATGCTGAAGATGCTCAGAACGATTCTGCTTTTCGATGTGGGTAATAATTGACTTAACCTGTTGCGCCTGGGACTTATCAGCGACCAACACAGCATCCGGAGTGTTGATAATCATTAAATTATTAACACCTAATGTGGCCACTAATTTATCCTGCGAGAAAACCAACGTATTAGTTGACCCTATATCGATACTGTCACCAATCAAACTATTGCCCGAAGCATCTTTGTCGGAAAGATCCCAAAAAGATTTCCAATCTCCAACATCGCTCCACCCAGCATCGAGTGGGACGCAAACTACATTCCGGCTTTTTTCCATAAGCGCGTAATCAATGGAAATGTTGGGCGCCTGCGCAAAAGAGTCTTTATCAACTCTAATAAAATCCAGATCCTGTACCGCCCACACCTTTGCTTGCTCAGCAGCAACAACAACATCCGGGCTCTGGCTTTGAAGCTCACGCAAAAACACCTCTGTCTGGAACACAAACATACCGCTATTCCAGTAATAACAACCCTCAGCAAGATATTGTTCTGCGGTCGCCAGATCGGGCTTTTCTACGAACTCAGCAACAGGGAAAAAAGCCGCTGCTTCAGCGTCTACCCCATTCAGGGTTTTAATATATCCATATCCTGTTTCAGGGCGAGTGGGGTGTACACCAAACGTGGCAAGATGTCCAAGCTCTGCCGCTTTAATAGCATCAGCAAGTGCCGCCTGAAATACTGCAACATCGCGAATCATATGGTCCGCTGACAACACCAAGAGAATGGGGTTATCACCTAATGTTCGCGCATGAATAGCAGCTAACGCCAATGCCGGCGCAGTATTGCGCGCAATAGGCTCTAAAATTATTGACGATTTTTGTTGGCCGATTTCATGTAATTGTTCCGCGACCATGAATCGATGCTCTTCATTGCAGACTACAACGGATGGCGCAAGGTGGGGCACACCTTGCAAGCGCAACAATGTTTGCTGCAACATGGTTTTATCTCCAAACAATTTCAACAATTGCTTTGGATAATGTTTACGCGACAAAGGCCACAGGCGCGTTCCTGAGCCGCCAGCAAGTATTACAGGAATAATCAATTAATTCTCCTTAATGAAAAATGTCGCACCTGAAGCTATCTGTCAGAATAACCTACTAAGAGATTAAAAACGGTATTTCAGTAGTAACCAATTCAAGCCTCATCAATAGTTAAATTTTGTAGCGATCCTTTAAAAATGTTTTAAATTTGCTACCGATTTCACTATGACGCTCACCATAAATAACATTAGCCATCAGGTAGCCAATTTTTGTTCCGCAATCATGGCTACGCCCTACCAATTGATATGCTTCAACAGTTTCCTGGCCTAGAAGCGCATCCAAAGCATCAGTAAGTTGAATCTCCCCGCCCGCCCCCGGCATTGTTTTTGCCAACAAATCCCATACGGTTTTTGACAAAACATAGCGACCAACAATTGCCATGTTTGAGGGAGCTTCATCTACAGGTGGTTTTTCCACCATTGCTTTAATCGCCGCTGTTTTTCCAGCCGGAATTTCTACGCCAGAGCAATCAACCACGCCGTATTTATCAACCTGGTCATGAGGCACCTGTTCCACCAAAATCTGACTGTTGCCTGTTTCTTCGAAACGTTTGGTCATTCCGGCCAGATTGTCTTGCTTTAGATTACATTCTGCATTATCTACAATCACGTCGGGCAATAAGACTGCAAACGGCTCGTCACCTACTACTGATTTAGCACACAGGATTGCATGCCCTAATCCTTTTGCTTCGGCTTGGCGAACAGAAATCACTGTGAGCCCTGGAGGTGTAATGGAGCGCACTTCCGCCAGCAGGGAGCGCTTCAGGCGCGATTCAAGTTGTGCCTCTAATTCAAAACTGGTATCGAAGTGATTTTCGATCGCATTTTTACTTGCATGAGTTACTAATACGATTTCTTTGATGCCTGCGGCCGCGGCTTCTTCAATCACATATTGAATCAATGGTTTATCAACAACCGGCAGCATTTCTTTAGGTATTGCTTTGGTTGCTGGCAACATACGTGTTCCAAGGCCGGCCACTGGAATAACTGCTTTCTTAACCTGCATAATCGTAACCTTCTAAATTTTTATTTTAGCTGTTGAGTAAATTCAGTACTTCCGTTGTTTTCTGGTCAACCAATGTTTGGTTGTTGCGACTTTCCACATTTAAACGTACGACAGGTTCCGTGTTTGACATCCGCAAGTTGAAGCGCCAATCATCGAACTCAAGACTAATTCCGTCTGTCTTATCAATAAACTTGGCGGCTGAAACGTAGTGATTAAATACTTTGTCTATGGCAATTTTTGCATCAGCAACATGGCTATTGATTTCGCCCGGCGACGGGAACTTGGCAATACGATCTTCTAGCATGCGTGACAAGGTTTGCTGTTTTCGGCTCAGCAACTCACATACCAATAACCAGGGAATCATGCCGCTATCGCAATAAAAAAAATCACGGAAATAATGATGCGCACTCATTTCACCGCCGTACACTGCATCTTCTTCACGCATACGCTCTTTGATAAACGCATGGCCAGTTTTGGATTGAATAGCCAGGCCACCATTTTGTTGAGCGATATCCAATGTATTCCAGGTCAAGCGAGGATCATGAATAATTTTTGCACCTGGGTTTTTGAGCAAGAAAGCCTCAGCCAATAAGCCAACAATGTAATAGCCTTCTGTGAATGCACCCGTTTCATCAAAGAGGAAACAACGATCAAAATCTCCATCCCATGCAATTCCCATATCGGCTTTATGCGCAATAACTGCTGCAGTGGTAGATGC